>JBHHVT010000096.1:0-8849 GCA_046754425.1 Nitrospinota bacterium
TGCTTCCAGACGCAGTCCGGTTACTTGAAGCGTTTTTTATAGAATTGCTCGAATTCCGATTCGTATTCCATCAACAACCCCTCGGCGGCGAAGCTGAAATGCTCATCGGGTGCGATTATAAGATGCTCCCTTAGTTTAAGGCCCATCATTCCGCAGATGAAGACAACCTCTCTTGTAATGTCCCCGTCTTCCTTTGAAGGGTCGGCCTCGCCACCGGGATGGTTATGCGCCAGCACCAGGCTTACTGCGGAGTTCTTCAGAGCGCGTTCCACTATCTGACGCGGTGTTACCGGGACTTCCGTGGCGGTGCCGATGGAGATGGTCTCTTCGTTGATAATCTCGTTTTTCGCGCTAAGGTAGATTATCCTGAACGCCTCGTAGTTAAGTGAACGCATGGCATGTTCAAGGTAGTCCATCACCTCTTCCGATGAGCGCAGGAACGGGCGCCCCATCATCCTATCGCGCAGGAACTTGCGCGCCACCTGATGAATGAATTTTATGCCGAAAGCGTTGTTGGGGCCGATGCCCTTAATGTTCGACAGCTCATCCGTATCGGCTTCCAGCACGTTTCTCAGCGACTTGAAATGTTCCATCGCCTTGCGCGCCGGTATCTTGCAGTCGCGCCTCGGCGTGGCAAGCGTCAGCAGGAGTTCCACTATCTCCTCGTCGGTGAATTTTTCAAGACCGTGTTCGAGGAATTTGGATCGCAGCCGTTCGCGGTGGCCTTCGCGCAGTCTGTCGTCCGTCATGAAAGCAGAGTGTCCGTGGCGGTAAAGATCATCAGGCCTACGGATATGACGCCGTTGACGTTAAAAAAAGCTTCGTTCACCTTTGTGAGGTCGTCCGGTTTTACGAGGCTGTGCTCGTACCATAAAAGCGCGGCGGTAAGGATTACACCGACTATGTAAACAGTTCCAAGCTGCGGCGCGAATATGAATGACAGAAGAAGGAAAATAACCATGCAGATGTGCGCGGCATACGAAATCCGCAGGGCGCGTTCGATGCCGAAGCGGGAGGGGATGGAATAGAGACCCGCACTCTTGTCGTGATCCACATCCTGGCACGAGTAGATGATGTCGAGCCCCACCAGCCAGAAGATTACCGCACTGCCGAGAAGAAGCGGTACGGCTGTTATCTCTCCCTTTACCGCTACCCACGCGCCGATCGGCGCAAGCGAAAGCGCAAACCCCAAAAAGAAGTGGGAGTAGGGGGTAAACCGTTTCGTGTATGAGTAAAGGAAAACCACTCCCAGCGCCGCCGGGGAAAGCATGAACGCCAGCCGGTTTATATACCATGCCGTTACGCAAAAGGCGGCGGACGATACGACGATAAAAACGATATAAGAAACGGAACCGGCTTTTTTTGAGGCGAGCGGCCTTTTGGCGGTTCGCGGATTGGCGGCGTCGAATCGCGCGTCCGCCAGCCGGTTGAATGCCATGGCCGCGCTTCGCGCAAAGAACATGGCGATTACGATTAACGCAAGCGTCCCTGTTTCCGGCATTCCGCCCGCCGCGATAAACGCGCTCATTACGGCAAACGGCAGAGCGAACAGGGTATGCTCTATCCGGATATCCCGCAGTATCAGCGGCAGTGATTTCATCGCGTCAGGCAAGGGTAAGCCGGGCGTATTTTTGTTTCAGTTTTTTTACGCCGGCCGTTTGGAACTTCACGGTCAGATTCATATCGTCCCCGTCCCCCTCTCGTTTGCGTATCACCCCCGGCCCGAACCGCGGATGCTTGACGACCATCCCCACGTTAAACCCGCCTGCGCTCCCATCCGGGTCTGCGATATGCTTCGGCGCAGGTTGGTAAGCAGGCGTAATCATACCGGCTCCAGGTTTTACTATCTCCACAATCTCTTCGGGAAGGTCGTCTAGAAATATCGATGGGTTGTTGAAACTGAGGTTTCCCAAAAATCTCCGCCTCGCCGCGCAGGTCATGAAAAGTTTTTTCCTTGCGCGCGTCATGCCTACGTAGCAAAGCCGCCTCTCCTCGTCTATCTCTTCGACGCTCCCCATCGAGTTGGCGTGCGGGAAGAGGTTTTCTTCCATGCCGACCATAAAGACGACCGGGAACTCCAGCCCTTTCGAGACGTGCAGGGTCATCAGCGATACCGTGGCGGCGCTCTCATCCACTTCGTCGGCATCGGCCACTAACGCTGTCCTTTCGAGGAACTCGGTGAGCGTTTCGTTTTTATACGGAGCGGATGCGAGCTCCTTCAGGTTTTCGGCGCGGGAGTTGTCCTGCGCGGTTTTCTTTGAAAGGAGAGCGTGAAGGCAGCCGCTCTTTTCGACCGCCAGCATTACAACCTCGCTAGCGGGTCGTGCATCTATAGCCTGCTTTATCTCTTTGATAAGGTCGTGAAACTGCTTCAGCTTTTTTCTGGCCGTGGAGGGAAGCGTATCCGGCTCCCTGGCGCTTGCGTTCAGCAGCGACAGACTGTTTTTAGCGGCAAAGTCCCTTAACTTTCCTATCGACACAGAGCCTATGCCGCGCGGCGGTGAGGCGGCGGCGCGAAGGAAGCTGATCTCCTCCCTATCGTTAATGGCGAGGCGCAGGTAAGCGATAATGTCCTTTATCTCCTTGCGCGCGTAGAACTTCAGCCCGCCGTAAATACGGTGCGGTATGGATTTCAGATTAAAACATTCCTCTATTACCCTCGACTGCGCGTTTGTCCTGTAAAAAATTGCAAAGTCGCTCCATGCCGCCTCGCCCGCGTCGACTTTGCGAAGTATTTCACGCGCTACGAATTCCGCCTCTTTCCATTCATCGTCCGCAACGCGCACCGTTACCGGCTCGCCGGATTCCTTTTTGGTCCAGAGCGTTTTCTCTTTTCTGCCGCCCACCGCTTTGACGACCGACCCGGCGGCCTCCAGGATGTTGCCGGTGGAGCGGTAGTTTTCTTCCAGCTTATAGGTCTTGCAATTCGGGAAGTCCTTGTCGAAGCCGAGTATGTTTTTTATGTTAGCGCCGCGCCAGCGGTATATCGATTGGTCGTCGTCGCCAACGACAAATATGTTGTGATGCGATCCGGCAAGCAGCTTCAATATACGGTACTGCACTTTGTTTGTATCCTGAAATTCGTCCACCATCACGAACTCGAACCTCCGCCGGTAGCTTTCAAGTATCGTCTTGTTGTTTTTAAAAAGGCGTATCACTTCCAAAAGGATGTCGTCGAAGTCGAGCGCGTTGTTTTCCTTAAGACCGCTCTGGTAGAGGTGAAAGACCTCGGCGATAACCTTGCCGTCGCGAAGGTGAATGTCGGCCGCCATCTCATCCGGGCCTTTCATATTACTTTTATATTTCGAGATTAGGCCCAGAACCCTTCTATACGGCAGGTCGGCATCCGTCATTCCTTTTTGCTTTATGAGTGTTCTGACGAGGGACTTCTGGTCCGCGGCGTCGAATACGACCGGCATCGAGGGATAACCCAGTGTTTTATATTCGCTTTTTAAAATGCGCAGGCAGGCCGAGTGGAAGGTGGATATCCATAATTCCTTCGGGTCAAGCCCCAACTTTGCGCAGATTCGCCGCCGCATCTCCGCCGCCGCCTTGTTTGTGAACGTAACGCAAAATACGGCCCACGGCGACACGCCGGATTCGATGAGGCGCACCGCCCTGGTTGTTATTACACGCGTCTTGCCGGAACCGGCCCCCGCCAGCACCAGCGCGGGCCCGCGAACGTGCGCAACCGCTTCGGCCTGTCTATCGTTAAGCGGTACTGTTTTTTTTGTCATCGCACCCTAACTTTCGGAAAGAAGCGCGTCGATTTCCTTTTTTATAGTCTCGAACGGGTACACGCCGCGCATTATCTTTTTTACCTTGCCGTTTTTTACAAGGACCATCGTCGGCGTCGCGTTTACCCCCAGGCTGCGGGCGCGCGCCATATCGCGGTCTATTTTGGCTTTTACCGCCTTTTGCATCTCAAGGTCTTTTGTTACGCGTTTAAGCCGAGGCTCGACGTACTCCCGTATCCTTTGCTGGTTTTCATATATCTTAAATCTCTCTTCTAGGTATTTTTCCCGTCCCTGATAGTAGGCGATGGAATCCGCATACGCCACCGCCATTGGAGAGTAGGCGTGTCCCTGAATGAGGAAATCCCTGAAGAGTATGTAAACATCAGGATACTGCTCCATTATCTTTTTTACGACGGCCTCGAATTTTTCGCAGTACGGGCACTGGTAGTCGGAAAAAAGTTCCACCACCACGGGCGAAGCGGGCCTGCCCCAGCTTGTTATCGATTCCATCGAAATGCTCGCCTTGAATGCCTGCGCGGGCATATACAGGGCCGCGAACGCGACAAGAGCCACAGGCAATGTGGCGGCGCGAAAAGCGCTCCTGCGTTTTGGCGGGTACGCGGAGATAAATAAAAGCACGTTAAGAAGAACCACTACCGTAAACTGTGCGGCGCACAGGTTGCACACTGTCTGTAGGACGTAAAGCATGATGTATAAGAGGAAAAACTCCACTCCCAGAACGACAGCGCCGAAAAGGCCCGCCCACTCCCGCCGGTAACGATAGATGCCCGCCCACGTTACATAGGAGAGGAGGCCCAGGTAACCTAGCGGCACACCGTAAAAGGTGGAAAACGGCGAGTTGCCCACTTCCACGCATCCGCTTTCATCGCCTCCGCAAAGAGCGCGTACCGCGGGCGAGATTTTTTCGAGTTCCGTCAGGATGCAGACGACAATCCCGGCTCCGATAAGCAGGTAAAAAAGTGTCGTCTGTTTATCAGTTGTCTTCTTCATCTTTTTCCATGCCTTCTATTTCGATTGATTCGCTATTATTTTCCGCTTTGCCGGCTTTTTCCATCGATGTTTCTACGTTGACGCGATCCCAATACGGCCTTGCTTCGTAGTGCGAAAAAATGGCGGATTCTTCTTCGCTGGTCGGGTTTTCGGGGTCGTAGACTGGCGGCGAGTCCAGTATCATCTCCAGCGTGGTTGACGCAATCACCTGTCCGCTGCCCGCTCGGGTAACCAGGTTTGCCGGCACCAGCACCTTCTTTCCGGAGATTCCCATCAGTCCGCCTATATCTCCGATAAGATAGCGCACTATTTTGGTTTCCTCTTCGCACAGCAACTCTACGACCCGCGAGACGAACTTGTCCTCGGAATCAATAATGTCGTATCCGGCCAGCTTCCACTCGAAGGGAAGAGGCAGATTTTTTTTAAACGCTAGTGCCCAATTCATTACCGAATTCTATCACACCGGGAATAGCATGAAGTCCGTGCCGCCGGACGTAATTCCGGGTAAAATGACTTTAACATCAACATCGCATATTAGGAGATTTTCGTGGACGGATCGAATAGCCAAAAAATTAATCGCCATGGGCCGCGGTACGACATTCCAACGGCCCGCGCGGAGTGTGGCTAATTGCGTGTCGCAAGCCTGAAATCGTATAAGCCGTTAAGGACGAAGGTGGGGCACGCCACCGATAAAACGGCGAAGACCGGATGCACGGTACTACTTTTCGACAGACCCGCCGTCTGCTCCGCTCACGTCGCGGGCGGCGCGCCCGGTACGCGGGAGATAGCTCTTTTGGATCCGTCCTGCGGTAACGACTCCGTTCACGGTCTATTGCTTACCGGCGGCAGCGCCTTCGGTCTGGCCGCGGCCGATGGTGTGATGAACTACCTTTTTGAGCGCGGGATAGGATTTGCCGTGGGAGACGACAGGGTGCCCATTGTACCGGCGGCAGTCATCTACGACCGCTCGGTCGGCAAGCCGGCGGCGCCTGGAGCGAAAGATGGTTACAAGGCGTGCAATAACGCCGGTTACGACGTAACGAACAGGCGGAATATCGGGGCTGGCATCGGTGCTACGGTCGGCAAGTTTTCAAAAAAACTGCGGCGTGACGAAGGCGGTATTTCCGTTATCTGCGAGCGGATCGGCGGCATAACCATGGGCGCGGTGATGGTTGTGAACGCGGTGGGTAATGTCCTGAACCCGTTCACGGGTGAAATAATTGCCGGTGCGGAGGACCGCCGGGGAAACAAGATCCATTACAGCGGCTGGGAGAGCGGCCCCGTTCCTGGCGCGAACACAACCATCGGCGCAATTGTTACAAACGCGGCGTTGACGAAATCGGAAGCGAGGCGCGTAGCAATAATGGCGCACGACGGTCTGGCAAAAACCATCTACCCGTCGCACACTCTCCACGATGGCGATACGATTTTTGCGGCGTCCACGGGAAACAAACGGGCAGAGCTTAACGATTTGGGAATTTGGGCCGCCGAAATATCTGCCAGAGCGGTTATCAGGGCGGTTACTGGTTGATGCCGGGGCGGTTTAAAATCTCGCCGACACTGCCTTCGAGTCCAGCCTTAACCTTTGCAAGCGCCTCTTCGGTAATCAGCTTGTTGTGAAGCAGGTAATCCGACAGCGTATTGATTCTCTGTAAATCCCTTGCGGACAAAACCTGTTCGTTTGTAACTTTTTTATTCAGCACCAGCCATTCGCCCAGCCGCAGGTTGCCGGCACTGGTGTTTTTATCGAAAATTTTCGCAAAACTGTCTCGTGTCATTATGCCTTCATCTTCCAGAATAGCGATAACGTCCTCGCCGCTGTCGTCCCGCCTTCGCCATACGTGTTCCAATTGCTCCTCGGTAATGTAACCTTTATCGAGGAGAGTGTCGCAAAACTCCATGTGCAGTTTGTTGCTATCATCCACGAATTCCCGAAGGTCCTCATCGGTTATCAACCCCTGCTCTACAAGTATCCGGCCGAGATATGTCTTGCCTGTTTCGTCCTTTTTCTTTCTGAACTCGATGTAATCGTTTAACGATTTTTCCGTTATCAGCTTGCTGTTTCGCAAAGCTTTGGCAAGAGTGTTTTCTTCTGCGTCCAGAACTTCGAACTTAGAACTCATCAATTCGTCACGCATTCCATTTGCATCTGATTATAACAATAACCCGATGAAAAATAAAAAGACCGGCGAGTTAAGTCCAATCTATCAATTGCGCTTTGAAATATTTGACATTGGACAAATGCAGGGCATATCATATCGAATTCTATTTGTGAGGAAATATGAAGTTAACAGGAGCCCAAATTTTTGTAAAAAGCCTCCTTGCCGAAGGCGTTGACCTGATATTCGGCTATCCAGGGGGGGCGGTTTTACCCGTTTACGACGTACTATACGATTCGAGGTTAAAGCATTTGAGGGTAAGGCACGAGCAGGGCGCCGTCCATATGGCGGACGGGTACGCGCGTGCGACCGGTAAACCCGGCGTCTGCCTGGTTACAAGCGGGCCGGGCGCGACGAATACGGTAACGGGCATTGCAAACGCTTATATGGACTCTATCCCGATAGTCGTATTTACAGGCCAGGTCCCGGTGGGGCTTATCGGCAACGATGCCTTTCAGGAGGCGGATATTATCGGCATAACGCGCCCGTGTACAAAGCATTCGTTCCTGGTGCGCGAAACGAAGGATCTCGCTCGCACCATAAAGGAGGCTTTTTATATAGCCACCAGCGGCAAGCAGGGGCCGGTTGTCGTTGATCTGCCGAAAGACGTACTGAATGCGGAAGCGGATTACGCATATCCGGACAAGGTTGATCTGCCAGGTTACAAGCCGACTACAAAGGGGCATCCCGCGCAGGTTAAAAAAGTTTTCGAGGCGATAAAAAAGGCTGAACGGCCGGTTCTTTACGTCGGCGGCGGGATGGTGAGCGCAAACGCCTCCGGTGAACTGTTAAAGTTCGCAAAAGGGATATCGACGCCGGTCACCACCACGCTTATGGGACTTGGAAGTTTTCCCAGCGGCCATGCCCTGTCGCTCGGTATGCTCGGTATGCACGGCACCTACACGGCTAACATGGCGATGCACGAAACGGATCTCATGATCGCGCTCGGTTCGAGATTCGACGACCGCGTTACGGGCAAGCTGGAGCTGTTCGCCCAGAACTGCGGAGTTATTCACGTGGACGTAGATCCGTCGTCGATCGGGAAAAACGTGAAAGTCGATATTCCGGTTGTGGGAGATCTCCTTGACGTTATGAAAAAGCTTAACGGATTGCTGGAAAAGGACAAAACGGGCTGGAAGGCAAAACACCGGAAATGGCTTAAACAGATTGGTGAGTGGAAAAAAGATCAGCCGCTCAGGTATAAGCAGTCCAAAAAGATTATAAAACCACAGTACGTTGTCGAGCAGCTTCACGAAGCGGCGATGGAAGGCAAGCACGACGTTATCTATTCCACCGAGGTGGGACAGGCGCAGATGTGGTCAGCTCAGTTTTTGAGCTTTAAAAAACCGCGCACTTTTTTAACCTCCGGCGGCCTCGGTACAATGGGGTACGGCTTCCCGGCGGCAATCGGGGCGCAGGCGGCTTTTCCCAAACGGATGGTTATAGATGTTGCGGGCGACGGCAGTATACAGATGAACATCCAGGAGCTTGCCGCCGCGGTGGAATACGGGCTTAACGTGAAGGTGGCTGTTTTAAATAACGGGACGCTGGGGATGGTGCGCCAGTGGCAGGAGTTTTTTTACAAGAAACGCTATGCGTACAGCATGATGACGCCCGAGCCGGATTTCGTTAAGCTGGCCGAGGCATACGGCGCTGTCGGACTGCGCGCCACAAAACCGTCCGAGGTGCGCAAAGCCATAGACAAGGCGTTCTCGGTTGATAAGCCCGTGCTGATTGATTTTGTGGTGGAACAAGAGGAAAACGTTTATCCCATGGTGCCCGCGGGAAAAGCCATTAAGGACATGCTGTTGGCCTGATGATATGAGACACACTATATCGGTGCTGGTGGAAAACAGGTTCGGCGTTCTTGCGCGTATTGCCGGCCTTTTTTCCGGACGCGGTTTTAACATCGAATCGCTGACGGTGGCGGAAACGCAGGACG
>JBHHVT010000097.1:0-8831 GCA_046754425.1 Nitrospinota bacterium
GGTTACGACCTATAATTTGAAAATTCAATTTCTTCATGAATAATTCGGGTTAGGCGGATCTAAAAAGAAAAGGCGGCGCGTTTTTATCCGCGCCGCCTTTTTAGGTTCCGCCGTATTAACTAATTTACATATCACCGGCAATTAGGCCGGCGCAATTATTAAATCCTATTTTTTTGCGTTTTTTTCTTTTTCTTCGCTGCTTTTTTCTTTTTGGTTTTTTTCTTTGCTGTCTTTTTCTTTGCTGCTTTCTTCTTTTTCTTTGCTACCTTTTTCTTTGCCGTTTTTTTCTTTGCTGTCTTTTTCTTTGCTGCCTTCTTTTTCTTTTTCGCCATTCACTTCCCTCTCTTTCTTGTTCGGGTTAAGCCAAAAAAAAATTTGGCCCTACCCGCCAAACTTATTTAGTTTATACGGCGGTTAACAACCTTACTTATTAATATAAAATAAAAATCGCAACTTACCTAACCTAAAAAAATATTTTTTGCTACAAAAAGCATGCCAACTAAAAGAAAAAATTTTCGTCTCTACGACACAAGATATTTTTTAAACTCGCTTAGCTCTTCTTTTTCAATTTTTGCTTTTACTTTTAATCGGCGCGCAACTTTTTTTACGAAAGAAGGAAGTCGTATGAAATCTTTTTCTGTTGTCATCAAAAGCGACTCTTTTCGATTTACGTTTATTATTATTTCCATCTCTTTTTCCGTAAAGTGGTGATGGTCTTCATAAACATAGTGACCGACTACGGATGAATCAAGCATTCTTACCATCTGTTCAAACTGATTCGGCGATGCGATACCGCTTAGAAGACATACCTGGCGCCCGGCCAGATAATCCTTTGCGTTATGGCATGTGCCATCTGGCTCTATTACCTCTACGGCATTTATGTCGCAACTAAAAATCGGAACGGAGTCTCGCGCGTAGCTCCCTACGCCTTCTTTTATCTCTGCTATCTCTTCACCGGATACAGCACCGGCCCTTGTTATCAAAATACAGTCGGCGCGCGCGATGGATGATAGCGGTTCCCTTAAAGCCCCGGCGGGAAGCAGACAGCCGTTGCCGAATGGATTAAGCGCGTCAACCAGCAAAATATTCTTATCCCTTGCAGCGGCAAGGTGTGAGAATGCATCGTCCAGAACAGCGGCCGTTGCTTCCAATTGATCGCGCGCCGTCCTAATTGCATCCGATCTTTTTGGCGCGCTGATTACTGGAACGCTCCCAAGCGTTTGCGCGCACAGCACTGCTTCGTCGGATGCTTCCGGATAAGGGGTCGACAGTTCGCCGCCGTTGGAAACCAGCTGAACAGGCTGCCGCGATAACCTGCCATAACCCCTGTTTATCACGCAGACACTGTTACCTTCATCTTTTAGCAGTTCTGCTATAAGCATGGTTACCGGCGTCTTGCCGCTTCCGCCAACCGTCAGGTTGCCCACGCTTATTACGCGTATACCGTCAACCCTTACCGCGCGAAAAATCGAGAGCCGGTACAGCAACAGACGTATCCGCACAACCGCCTCGTACAGCCGGGAAAGTGCGGCGAGCAAAATGCCCGCAACCCCAAGCTCCGACGGTTTTTTTTGACTATACGACGCGAAGAGGTTTTTTATTCTTCGCACGGCTCGATAATCTCCCGGACGGCGGGCGGTATAAAGATGGAGTCCAGGTTTTCCGACCTGAGGGTTTCGACGATAATTTTTATTCTACCGTCATCGGTCAGTCGTCTATCTATAATAAGCTTTCGCCCGCAATCTACCTCGCAAAGACCGCTTCTTATATTCAGTTCATTGTCTGAAAGATCGCGGAGTTCGTACGATATGCCGCACCTTTCCACGACGGTTTTCAGTTCCTCCAGTAACCTCTCACTTTCCACTTAGTTCCCTGTACAGGTTGAACAGTTCGTCCTTGCCGAAAACCGATTCCACTTTTAGTCCTTCTTCTTCTATCCGTTCTCGTCCGCCTTCCTGCCGGTCGACAAGCGCGATGACCGCAACAACCTCCAGGCCGAAATCGCGGGACGCCTTGACGGCGTTAAGAGCCGAGCCGCCGGATGTGATGACATCTTCGAGTATCACAACTTTATCGCCGCTCTTCATGTCGCCCTCTACCGGAAGACGAGTCCCGTGCTCTTTAGCCTGCTTACGAACAACGAATGCCTTAAAAGGCACTCCGCGCCTGAAACTTTCCGCCGCCGCCGCTATCGCAATCGGGTCGGCGCCGAGCGTAAGGCCGCCGACGCCGTCGGGCTCGTACTTTGCCGCCGCTTCATATACCACCCTGCCTATAAGATTTATCCCCTCCGGGTCGTACGCGCACTTTTTGCAGTTAATGTAATAAGAAGACATTTTTCCGGAAGCGAGCCTGAAAGCCGGCTCTTCGGAATAGATAAACGACTTTTCAACGAGTATCCGCAAAAGGCGGTCTCTATCCGCGCCGCTCATAAAATCCCCAGCCAGGTGGAAAAAAGAATTACTGCTGTTGTGACGTCAGTCATTAATCGGATTTTCTTTAAGGTATGTTTCCATTTTGTTTTTCAGCTCGTTTATGCGAACCGTCTTTGTCTTCAGCGACGCGCGGTTCACCGCCAGCCTGGCGGTAACGTCCATTATCGTCTCCACCTCCACAAGCCCGTTTTCCCTTAGCGTCGCGCCAGTCGATACAAGGTCGACTATCCTTTCCGAAAGGCCGACAAGCGGCGCCAGCTCTATGGAGCCGTAAAGTTTTATCACCTCAACGTGAATACCGCGCGAAAGGAAATATTTCGTCGTCAGGTTTGTGAATTTCGTCGCCACCCTTATATTCGTCCACCTTGTCGGGTCGTCCTTTTCCCTCAAGGCGGCAGGCTCCGCGACGACGAGCCTGCATTTTCCGAAGCCGAGGTCGAGAAGTTCATAAATCTCCTTGTCCTGCTCTTCCAACTGATCCTTGCCCGCAACGCCCAGGTCGGCGGCGCCGTCTTCCACGTAAGCGGGTATATCCGTATCACGCACGATAATTGCGCGGACGGAACTGTCGCCGTCTTCAAAAATCAGTTTACGGCTGTCGCCGAGGCATGCGCTGAAATCACAACCTGCTCCCTTGAAAAGCTCTACGCTCGGCTTGAGGTTCCGCCCCCTCGGTATGGCTACGGTAATCTGCGGCATAAATCGTCTGTTTCCATAATCGGTATGAGGCTATCACTTACTTTATTGGTAAGCAACGCAGTGCCGTGTCGGCACAGCCGACCGCCTACTCTTTCAGAACTTTCAATAGTGCAGGATGTATCTTCCGGTTTGCCGCCGCTATCGTTTTGCCGTAAAGGTTTAGCGCATCTCCGTTCATATCCGTTACAACTCCGCCGGCCTCTTCCAATATCAATGCGCCTGCGGCCATATCCCACGCAAAAAGACTTTTTTCCCAAAAACCGTCGAACCGGCCGCACGCCGTGTAACAGAGATCGATTACAGCCGAACCGGCGCGCCTGATGGCCTGGCAGTTAACGACAACGCGATTAAACTCAGCTACGTTGTTATCCATGTTCGTCCTTATGTCGTATGGGAAACCTGTTGCGAGCAGCGCGTTGTCCATATTTGTAACATCGGAGACTTTTATCCGTTTACCGTTTAAAAAAGCGCCGCTGCCTTTTACCGCCGTAAAAAGTTCGTCGCGAAGCGCGTCGTATGCCACTCCGATGATACGCTTCCCTTCATTTACAAGCGCGATGGAAACGCAAAACATCGGGAAGCCGTGCGCGAAGTTTGTCGTACCGTCAAGAGGGTCGACTATCCAAAGGTAGTCCGACCTGTTTTTAAGCTCGGTTCCTTCTTCCGATAAAATCCCGTGATCGGGATATTTTTTTGCGATTGCTTCGGTAACGATTTTTTCGCACTCAATGTCGACCTCCGTTACGAGGTCTATCAACCCCTTGTGTTCCACCGTTACGCTTGCATCCTCGTACCGGAGGTCGACATTGAGTCGTACCTGCTTTTTTGAATCGCACCCGCCGACCTGGCAACGTCAACAGCAAACTCAGACGCCTTCTCAAGATTTAACATAAAACCGTTCCTTACTAATCTTTCGAGCAGCTTTCTATCCAGCCGCCGCCGGCGACTGCGTCGCCTGTATAAAAGACCGCCGCCTGTCCCGGCGTTACGGCTTTTGCAGGTTCTACGAAAATCACTTCGGCGCCGCCGCTTTTAAAATGAACGGCCGCCTTTACCGGCCTTGACCTGTAACGAAGCTGGATATCAACCTCCTGCCCCTCCTGTAACTCAATATGCATGGTGAGATTGCGAAGCGTCATCCGGTCCGTGTAAAGCTCCTCTTCGGAACCGACCACAAGCCTGTTCGACGCCGGTTCAATCGCAGTAACGTACAGAGGGCGCGGCCTGCTCACACCTATCCTTCTTCTCTGTCCTATCGTGTAGTACGGCAAACCTTCATGCTCGCCCAGGAGGTCGCCATCGCGCGTCGTTATAACTCCGCGCTCAATGTTATCGGCATACTTCTCTATAAAGGCAGGGTAATCGTCTTCGGGCACGAAACATATCTCCTGGCTTTCCGGCTTTTGGGCCGTCTTAAGACCAAACCTTGCCGCTGCTTGGCGCGTCTCGTCTTTTGTAAGTTCCCCCACCGGAAAGATTATCGAGCCGAGCTTTTCGTTCGGGATATCGAACAGGAAATAGCTCTGGTCCTTATTTACATCCACACCGCGCCGAAGGACATACCGGTTCTCTTCAAGGCGGATGCGGGCATAATGACCCGTAGCCAATTTCGATATGCCGAGTTGACGGGCGCGGTTCAATAAAATATCAAACTTCATCACACGGTTGCACGCTATGCAGGGATTTGGTGTGCGGCCCTTCATGTACTCGCTGACGAAGTAATCCACCACGCTTTCCTTAAACTGCTCCTTCAGGTTCATAACGTAGTGCGGAATCCCCAGTTGGTCCGCCACCCTTCGCGCGTCGTCCACGTCGTCTATCGAACAGCATCCCTGCCGTTTTTGTTCGGCAGATTCGTTCCACAGACGCATGGTAACGCCGACTGGTTCGTACCCGCGCTCCATAAGAAGAGCGGCGGCAACGGAACTGTCCACACCTCCGCTCATGGCTACAAGCACTTTTTCCTTCATACCTCTCACTATAGATAAACGAAGCGCGGTTTCACAACCCGGCCATGACATACGCGCAATCAATTGGCGGTAAATCGAAGCGGATAGATATTGACCGCAGGTATACGGTGCGATAATGTTCAACCGTTTAATTATGAAAAATATATTAAAATCGCTTTGCATTATTCTGCCGCTTATACCGATTCTCACGCATGCGGAACCGCCGAGTGCGGTGCAGGCACAGACCGCGCAGGACGAAACCGAAGCGAGCCTGTCGCTCGGGCTTGTGCAAACATCGGGAAACAGCGTAACCACAACCTTCAACTCTAAGGCCAACGTTTCAAGAAAAAAAGGAATATACCGTATCCGGCTCGACGGCCTGTACACCTATGGTGAAAGCGGCGGCAAAAGCTTCGCGGAAAAAGTGGACGTTACGAACCGCTGGGAGATGCGGCTAAACTCCTATTTCCCATTTTGGGACATCAGCTACTACCGCGATCCTTTCCAGAAATACGACTACCGAATCGCAACCGGCCCGGGACTCGGTTACTTCTTTATAAAAACCGATACGGCGTACCTCTCCGCCAGCTACTACGTCCGGTCCCAAAACGACCATTTGATCGGCGAAAATGAAAAGTACGTAAACTATACGATGCAATTCATAGAAGAGCGGGCGAAGTTCAGTTTTACGGAAAATTTAAGCCTTACGCAAAAGCTCATCTACAGCATCTCCGACAGAAAACATGAGGACTACTTCGTCAATTTCGAAGCCGCCTTGAAAAACAAAATCAACAGTCGGCTTGCGCTTGAACTCTCCTACGCCGCCAGGTACCAGAACAAGCCGGTGGACGTCACCGTAAAACGGCTCGATGCAACAATTTCTACGCTTTTGGTTATACAATATTAATAGCTGAAAAATCCGCTACTTCTTTCCGCCATCTTCGATAACGTACCGCGCCTGGTCGGCGCTGGGAATGGCGTTCGGGATGCTTTGCCTTACCCACGATACGGCCTCCAGGCCGGAGATACCGAGCAGGCGTTTTGCCATCAAGGCCGCCATCATGCCGGTCCGCCCCAATCCAGCGTGGCAGTGAAACGCAGCGTTGTTCCCTTTCTTCGCGTGACTAATCAGTTTTTCAATCGTCTCGTCGAAGTAACCTTTCGGCGGTATTGTGAAATCCAGTATCGGCAGCCTGATTACGCTCATCCCCGCCTCTTCATATCTGTTGCGCAGATCGATGCCGGTAATCTCCATATCCTCGCCCTCTTCGGTAAGCATTACGATGACCGATACCGACTCGCTCCTGAAATCGTCGTAGGCCTGCCCGCCGGGATCGAACGAACCAAACGGCATGGGGCTTGAAAATACGCGCCCCGCGAGACCAAACGGGAGTTCGTTTATAATCACCATACACCTTTATGGAAAATTATACTCCTACCGCTATTGCAGCGCACTTCCACCAAAGTCAAACCGTTATTGTATGTTAAGCAAAACTAAAGGATAATCTGCGGTATGAAAATAACCGGATGGCCGGGAATCGTGCTGATTTTAACGCCGGAAAAGCGATTTAAGGCAAGCGATATCGCATCCATCCTGCACAGGCAAAAGGGCGGTGGATTTGATCTTTTCGTAGTCGCGTGCCCGAAGGCGCAGAAAATTCCCGAAAAACTGAAAAAGATGGTTAAATCGGTTTTTGTAACAGATGAAGATTCTATCGGCGACCCGCTGAACCATATCCTCTCCGTAACAAAAAACCCTGTTTTCGCATTTTTAACCGATCGCGTTATACCGACGCACGATCACTGGCTGAAAAGAATCTGCGATCCGATATTAAACTGCAATACCGAAGCGGTTTTCGGTAAAGAAATTCCCCCACTGTCGGGAAACTATTTCCTTATAAAGGATATTGAAAAGCGTTTTCACAAAGAAGGCAATGGCGTCGATCCTAAACATTTTTCAATTAACAACTGCGCTCTCGCGCGGCCAACGCTCGCGCGGCGCTGGTTCCCTGAAAAGTCCGTTTTCGACCCCGCCGCCTATTGGGTAAATGCACATTCCATGACTGCCGTTTACCAGCCGGAAGCAATCGTCACTCGAAATGCCGACGATTCGCTGAAGGAAATCTATTCGCGTTACCGGCATCTAGGTGCGGACCGAGCTGCCGCCGGCGTTAGAATTGCCTTTTGGGAAACCGCCGACAGGATAGCGGCGGATACGGTAAAAGACATCAGGCTTTCGCTTTCCATGAAAAAACCGCATCATGCCTGGTATCCGCCTCTTTACAGAAGCGCCATGCATCTCGGTTACTATCTTGGCCAGCGGGGAGCGGCGGTTAAGAATGAAAAAAGCTAGATCTGTTTACGTTTGTCAAAGCTGCGGCTCGCGCCACCTTAAATGGATCGGCAAATGCCCCGACTGCGGCGAGTGGAACACGCTTGTCGAGGAGCTTATCGTCAAGCCTTCCTCCCGCCGTTCCGGTTCCATGACGGGTGCCGCGCTATCCGAATCTAAACCGCGGCCCCTTTTTGAACTGTCGGTTAAAGACGGCGGGCGAACGTCCACCGGCATGGCGGAGATGGACCGCGTTCTGGGCGGCGGCATAGTGGACGGTTCTCTTGTGTTGATAGGAGGCGACCCCGGTATCGGCAAGTCGACACTCGTCCTTCAGCTTTGCGGCAAAATCGCAGACGGCCGCAGCGTGCTTTACGTATCCGGCGAAGAGTCCGCGCGGCAGATTAAAATGCGCGCCGACAGGCTCGGCATAAATTCCCCTTCCCTGCTCATCCTTACGGAAACGAACGTGGAGCATATAGCCGCGCAGGTCGACGCGATTAAACCGGCTCTTGTAGTAATCGACTCCATACAGACGGTTTTTACGGATGAGCTGGGCGCGGCGCCGGGAAGCGTCGGCCAGCTTCGCGAATCGACCGCCCGCCTTATGCAGACCTGCAAGAGCCTCAACGTCCCGTTCTTCCTGGTGGGACACGTTACAAAGGATGGCGCGATAGCCGGGCCCAGAGTGCTGGAACATATGGTCGATACCGTCCTTTACTTCGAGGGCGACCGCGATCACTACTTCCGCGTCCTTCGCTCGGTGAAAAACCGTTTCGGCTCCACGCACGAAATAGGCGTCTTCGAGATGGGGGAAAGCGGGCTGGCGGAAGTTAAAAACCCGTCCGAATACCTCGTATCGGGACGAACCGAACCGGTAAGCGGTTCCGTAATCGCATGCACGCTTTCCGGCACGCGGCCGATACTGGTGGAGCTGCAGGCATTGGTGACTCCGACGAATTTCGGCAACCCGCGCCGCACCGCCGTCGGTTTCGATTACAACCGCATAGTTTTACTCTCCGCGATACTGCAAAAACGCGCGGGGCTCATGCTCGACTCGGAAGATATCTACGTCTCGGCCTCCGGCGGCGTAAGGGTGGACGACCCCGGCAGCGACCTCGCGCTTGCCGCCGCAATAACCGGAAGTTTCCGCAACATTGCGGCGCGGGCGGATACTCTTTTCGTCGGTGAGGTGGGTCTCGGCGGTGAACTGCGGCACGTCTCCTCGATGAATCTGCGGCTCAAGGAAGCGGCGCGGATGGGGATGAAACGCGCAATCGTGCCGCAAATTTCCGCAAAAGATAAATCAAACGAAAACTACGGTAAAATCGAAGTGGCAACGATTGACCACGTATCGTCGCTTGCCGAGTTCATGCAATCCTAGCCCGCCAGCGGCGGGAGGCAATATGCCGGCGC
>JBHHVT010000098.1:0-8789 GCA_046754425.1 Nitrospinota bacterium
CCGCGCGTCGACTTTGTTGCAGGAAGCGGAATCCCTTTGGATACAAAACCACTACAAGGAATCGGTGCGGATATTCCTGCAGGTGGTGGACCGCTACCCGGAATCAAAAGAAGCGGCGACCGCGCTATTGCGCGTTGGTGAAACCTTTATGCTTAACCTTGCCGACCAGGAAAAGGCGCTGGAATATTTTACCCGAATTACTATGGAATACCCTGGCGGGAAAACCGCCATTGCGGCGCGTGAGGCCATGGCGACTATATATGAAAAATCGCTTAAGGATTACAACAGGGCGGTAATTCAGTACCAGAAGCTGATAGAATCCGGCAATCCGGCGAACAGGGACCGATACCAGTTTGCGATAGGGCGGTGTTACTACGGCAAGGGTACATTCCAGCAGGCAATCATTGAATACAATACGTTCCTTGAACGTTATCCCGGCAGCAAACTGGTTCCCGAGGCTGAGTACCAGATTGGAAACAGCTATTTTGTGATGAACAGGTGCGACGATGCCGTAAAGCAGTACGACAGGGTGCTGGAAGAGTATCCTGATACGAACCGCCGAAGCGATATACTTCTTTCCATCGGCGTCTGCCTGGAAGAAAAGGAGGAATATGGCCGCGCGCTGCAGATTTACCGTGAGATTAAGGAAAAATATCCGAATCCGATGCTTATACAGATTAAGATAGAATCCGTACTCGAACGAATGAAGAACAAAAATCGTTAAACAGGGGAAACTGAATTGCTGGACTTGAAAATGCTGCGGAACGAACGCGATAAGGCAACGGCCTCGCTTTCCCGCAGGCATATGGATTTGGATATCGATTCGCTGGTCGCGCTTGAAGAAAAGCGAATAGAGGCCGCGTCGAAGCTGGAGTCGATGCAGCGCACGATGAACGAGGCGGCGGCGGAAATTGGGAAACTGGTGCGCGAAAAGAAAGACGCCGGCGAAGCTAAATTAAGAATGAAAGAGCTGTCCGACAGTATCAAGGAAAAGGAATCGTACTGTCGCGATATTGAAAAACAGGTGGCCGATATCGCACTGATGATACCCAACATCCCGGACGACTCCGTACCGGACGGGCAGACGGAAAATGATAATAAGGTTATTCGCAGTTGGGGTGAGCCGCGAAAGCTCGATTTTGAACCGAGGTCTCACGTCGAGATCGGAGAAGAGCTGGGCATACTCGATATGAAGCGTGCGGCAAAGCTTTCCGGCTCGCGTTTCGCCCTTTATCGCGCTGCGGGCGCGAAACTGGAGCGCGCTCTTATAACGTTCATGCTTAATCAACATGGCGTCAAGGAGTACGAGGAAATCCTGCCGCCGTTCATGGTAAACGGTAAAGCGATGACAGGTACCGGACAACTGCCCAAATTCGCGGACGACCTGTTTAAAATTGAAGACGGCGACTACTACCTTATTCCGACGGCGGAGGTTCCGCTTACGAACATATACGCCGAAGAGATACTGGACGGTGAAAGATTGCCTGTTAAAATGTGCGCCTACACGCCGTGCTTTCGGCGCGAAGCCGGCTCGTGGGGTAAGGACACTGCCGGCATCATACGTCTGCATCAGTTCAACAAGGTCGAGCTGGTTAAGATTGTAAAACCGGAAGATTCCATGGCGGAGCTGGAGTCGCTTACGGCGGACGCGGAACAGATTCTGCAAAAACTTGAACTGCCTTACCGGGTGGTGGAACTATGCACGGGCGATCTCGGTTTTGGCGCGGCGAAAACCTACGATCTGGAAGTCTGGCTGCCTTCGCAGAACAGGTACAGAGAAGTATCCTCCTGCTCGAACTTTACCGACTTTCAGGCGCGCCGGGCGAAGATACGATTCAGGCGTGATAAAAAATCCAAACCTGAACTGGCGCATACGCTAAACGGTTCCGGTCTCGCAGTGGGACGGACCGTAGTCGCGCTACTTGAAAATTTTCAGCAAAAGGACGGTTCCGTAACCATCCCGAAAGCGTTGCGCCACTATCTTTACGATATGGAATCTATAAACTAAGCAGTCGCCGTATCGGCGCTGACCGTTTGCTGATGCTGATGCAAACAACCGCTGTATAATAACCATCAAAAATCGCTTCAGGAGGTAATTATGAGAGAAAAATACAGCCCGGTGTTTTTTGGGATTATGCTTGGTTTTTTGACACTCCTTTATGCGGAGTTTTTGGCGAGCACTTTCGGGATTTATGAAGCAAACATAACGGGCGCTTTATACGAGGAAGCCCTGGAGCATACGGCGGGTGAAACTGTAAAAGACCATGAAAAAGAATCCGATCTGCCTGGAGTGGTTTTTAAGGACCGCGAAGAGGCAAAAAAAGTCGCGTCCAAGGCATGGGAGTATCTAATGCGGGCCCATATTCATGGGGAAGGGATGGGCGCCATCGCATTGATTTTAAGCCTCCTTATCGGCCATAGCCTTCTGAAGAATAAATTCAAGAAAATCTTATCCATTATGGTGGGCTTTGGAGGTTTCGCTTATCCATTATGCTGGTTTTACGCGGGCACATACATGGTTGACAAAGGCAAGGAGGCCGCTAGGGCCGACGTTCACATCCTGGCGCTTTCCAGCGTTACTTTTTACCTGGCTGGTCTTGGTATAGTATTCGTTCTGTTGCTGTTGAACCATTTTTTCCGGGATATACCTCCGGTAAGGTTCTTTTTTGAAAAGGAATTAAAACCATGACCTGCCCCAGTTCAGGCCTTGATTTTCGGATAAGGAAGCCGTAAGAACAAATTGGTGAGGAAAGGTGCAATCATCCCTTATAGCGAACGATATATTTTTTCAGTTTCGGTTAAGAGTTAAAGGCCGGATGGAGTCCAGCCCCCAGCCTGTTGGCGGCGGTGTCCTACTCAGCCAAGAAACCGGGCTTTCTTCGCAAATTTAAAATTCCATCGCCGTCCGTACGGCGCGAGCCGGCCCAATAATCGGGCATCTCTTTATGGAGCCTATCCATTCCAAATAATCCTGAATTATGCGAATATATGTCATTGAAAACTAATAAAAATAAAATAGAAATATTCTAAAAAAATATATTGACTTCTATTGTAATTAATTGTAGATTGTCCCACACAGGAGGATTTATGAGTCGTGTAAGATCACTTGCGGTGCACGATCAGGAGAGGATTGCAAATTGAAGAGAAGCTGTATATCTAATATTATCATTATGTTAGACTTGGATAGCCACTCATCCGACCGTGTTTATACCAGGCCTTATGTGCTGTTGATTTTATCTCTTGTGCTGTACATGGCACTGGCTGTCAGCGCGGAGGCGATTCCGGCTTTTGCGAAAAAATACAGTTCTCCATGCTCTTTGTGCCATTCATCATGGCCGAAGCTAAACAAGGTAGGTTGGCAGTTTAAGTTTAACGGCTATCAGTTGCCGGACAGCAGGGACGGTTCAAAGGCAGGGAAATTGTCACCCACCATTGATCTCAACCTCGATATTGGCAACGCGAATCCACCGCTTAGTTTTCGTTTTGGAGGCGGGATCGATATCTACTCACCGAAAACGACACCGGACGGAAGCAGTCGAGCGGAAAGTTTTGCATGCTGTTCGCAGGCTAACAGTTTGAAACTTTACACAGCCGGAACGGTCGCGTCAGATATCGGTTATTTTGTCTCGTTTCCCTTGGGAAGCCAGGAAGTCGAGCAGGCCTATATTCGATTTACCAATGTGTTCGGTCAGGGGACGATGGGCGCGGATATAGGCGCGTTCCGCACTGCTGATTTTGATGTAGTAGCCGCCGGCAGAGAGTGGTTCGGCGAACCGGACCTTGCCCTTTACGGAAATGGAAGTCAGACTGCCGGCGATCAGGGCATGTCTGCGGGGCACGTGGATACGGGCATTAGATTATTCGGAAATCCTGGATACGGGCCGTTTTCATACGACATTGTTTACGTAACCGGCGCAAGGGCATCCGGTTCGCCCGGCAGAAGCAAGGGCAGGGCGGTCAGCGTCATGGGCAGGGTGGATTCGAATAATTTTTCCGGCTCTTTAAGGTATTGGGACAGCGAAAGCGGTGAAATTACATTTAAAAAAGATTCCTCAAGCGGTTTTTTCTCGCATACCTTACAGGATGGTTTAACCGGTACCGGGATCTTTCCGGCCGATCCCACCGATGTTGATGAAAATAGCCAGGACCTTGTGCTGTCGCTCAAGTACGAAAAAGTGAAATGGCAGGTGGAAGCGGTATACGACATGAATATTTTTAAGGTTGATGACCGCACGGACGCCGTTGGTAACACCTACTCGCAGGAAAGTGTGGCGCGAAACGGCTTTAGCGTCGGTGGAATCCTTCGCGCAAGTTCGAAGCTGGCTTTCGGCGCCCGCTACGGGATTTCAACAACGGCTGGCTACAACTACAAGGATAACGGTTCGCTTATGAAGGCGGAGTCCGCCAAAGCGTCAATGGTCGAGTTGAAAATAGAATTTACGCCGGTGCAAAACGCCAAAATAAGTTTTCAGTACACACTGGACGAATCGGACATTGTAGCCAGAAAGGATGAAACGGGTAACGTATACGATCTTCAAAATAAATTTGTCCTCCTATGGGATTGGGCCATCTAACTCCTCCTCCTCTCTAAGCCCGATTCCATCCCGAGGCCCCGGAGCGCGACACAACTCCGGGGCCCCTCCTAAATCAAGGTTTTATTTTACAGCATATGGTCAATTCGAATCCGCCGGGCGTGCAAATAGGGGTTTTGTGCGGATTTATGGCTTTGGAACTTTTTTTAAGTTGAATGGGGTAAAGATTTAAGGTTTTATGCCGATAAGCTAATCAGGATTAAAGCGCCGTTTATCAGTGTGGTACTTTTTTGGTTGCGCGGCGGTTTGTTGTGCGCTTCCACCCTATTACGGTATCGGAGCGCACTGGCATAACTTTAGGAGAAAAGATTGTTTTTAAAGGTGTTTTTTGTGATTTTAAGAAGGGCGGCCGGATATTCCCTGCCATTTACGTTATCGGCATGTCATAACTAAACTTGAGTGATTTATGACCATATCTGAAACGTCATTAACGGACAGGCAATACGTTATCGGTTCGCAATTCAGGTTCATAAGGCGAAATGTTCCAACCGTAGAGCCGACGCTGGTTTCTCCGCTTAATTCAATAAATATTCGGGATACGGACGCCTTTATTTCGCGTAGGCGGCCAATTCACACGCTGGGTATAAAGAGTGAATTTGGGGGGCGCTTTTTATCTGAGCAAAAATCAAGAATAAACCAGATATCCGATCTCCTGGTGAGGCTGAGGGTCCGTACGCGTGAAATTCAGGATAAAAGGAATTTTGATACCGGCTTTGCTAAAAGCAGCGACGAGGCCCTGCTTGAGACCGCCGCTCGTACCGGAAGCGTAACCGGGGATTATGAAGTTACCATAACTGCTTTGGCGAAGTCGCATGAACTAGGTTCATCAGAGGCCGCGCAGGTGGGACGGGCTTTGGGGTTTAGCGGCAGCTTCCGGATAAACGGTTGGAACGTTGACGTTACGGCCACCGATTCACTTGTCGGCATCCGTGACAAGATTAATCAGGGCGAGGATACGAATGGCAACGGAATCCTGGACCGTGCCGAGGATATCAACGGCAACGGCTCTATCGACGTGCTAAGTGCCCCGGCCGTATATACGCAGGAAGGCTATTTGCCATCTTTTTACTATAATGAGGATTTAAACGGTAACAACATTCTGGATGCATCGGAAGATGTGAATAATACCGATACGGCCGATGGCGGGTATTCGCAGATAGGTGTGAGGGCCGTCGTAGCGGGAAATCAGCTGGTTTTTGTAAGCAGTGAACCGGCTGATGTGGAGTTGAGGTTTCGCGATCCTAATGCGGTTCTGGAAAGAATAGGTTTTCTCTTCAGGCATAACGCCACCGGCGAAGTAACAACCGAAAAACTGAACAAGCAGACAGTTGAAGTACAAAAAGCCGATATAAACGTGGATGGAGAACAGGTGGTATCTACGAAAAACCGAATTGAAAATGCAATACCGGGTGTTACGCTTACGTTAATAGCAACGGGCAGTGCTGCCGTTAGCGTGGCGGATGATCCGAAAGCCGGTGTGGAGCCTGTGGCAAACTTTACGATTAGCTACAATGATGCGCTGCGGATGATAAACAATTCAATACAAAGCGGCGGCGCGCTTGGTAAAAACCTGCGTTTGCAGTCGATTCACAGCGATGTCGTTAGAAGTTTTTATACGCCGCCGGATTATACGAAAGGGACACTCCAGAGCGGGACATTCAAATCGCTCAAGGAGGTAGGCGTCGGATCCAAACCGTCTGAGCCGACGGCAATAAAGCAGATAGCGTACAGTCAGATTCCGAAACAGCTGCGGGACAGGAGTTCTCTTCCCGGAACCGGTAAATATTCCTTTTTAGGCCAATCGAAACGGATAGGAATAAATTCATCAGAGAATTTTGTTATCGATCTCGACAGGCAAAAGTTTATTGAGAGCCTCGCAAGAGATTCCACTTCGGTGAGTGAACTGCTTGGCTTTGCGGCGGGGCGGCTCCAAAAACGGTTGGATGTTCACCTGCAGCCGGACTATGGCACAATCCGGTTTCAAAAGGAAGTTATCGGACACTACATAAACAATCAGGGCGAGGTCGATGCTGTCCTTGCAGGCTCTTTAGATATAAGCCGGGCCGCAATCGATACGGGAAGTACGAAAAATATCTTTAGATCTTTTGCATGAGGTAATGATGAAAACCGAACCGAATCCGTCATCCGCTGAACAGCAGCGAAACTACGATCTTTTGTTGAAGCAGTCCGAAAAACTGGTTGCTTTTCTTAAGGAGAACGGAGATGAGGGCGCACTTGAGGCTGCAGTAAAGCAACGGCAGGAAACCATCGAAAAAATCATGAAAACAGACAGGAAAATGAAAAAAGCAAAAGATAAACCGGCAGCCGACGTTATCGCAAAGTTGGGGGAAACACTTGGAAAAATTATCTCGCTGGACGCTGAAAGTAACAGGATTCTTGAGACTTCCAAATCCAATCTTGCGGAAAAGATTACATCCATGTCCAAAAGCGTGTCGGCAATAAAGGGTTACGGGCCGCAAACCGGTAAGGGTTCTGGAAAATTCATAAGCGTAAGGAAGTAGTGCGATGATTTTTCCTGTAAGTTCGGCCTACAGGGCGTCTTCCCTTTATGACTTACAAAAGACTTATAGCGAAAGGGTAAAGGCTTATAGTCCGAAGCGGAAAGTGATGCAGGCGCAAAACGACAGAGTAAGCCTTACCCCCGAAGCGATGGAAAGCCTTGCTCATCACCGCGATAAAAAGCCGGACCGGCAGCCGATTTACTACTTAAACCCCGCATTGAGTAAAGGGAAACGCAAATATTCCGACTATTCCACCTTATTAACACAATATTGACACTGGAACATAAATCTGCTAATTTATTCAAACTTAAATACCGGCAATATAACTAATTGTTTTTTAGCCGCTTAAACATGGCGATCCAGGGGAATACAGCTTATGGAATTTAAAATTACCCAGCCGGAAATGGAAAAATGTCTGCAAAGAATACAGGGATTTATCAACCTGAAGGGCGCGAATCCCGTTCTGAGCAACGTACTGATACATACGACAGCCGAGGGGATTGAGGTATTTGCAACTGATTACGATATAGGGCTGAAAGGTTTTTACATATCTTCTATTTCCGAACCGGGCAAAGTAACTCTGCACGGCAGGAGGATTTACGATATTGTCCGCCAATTGCCGGATGATGAGATAACTTTCCGTTATTCAGGTACGGGAAGGTGCGAAGTTTCGTGCGGCAAGTCAAATTTTAAACTGGCCACAATAGACCCTGACGAGTTTCCGGAAATGCCAAAGGCGCCCGTGGATCAGCTAATAAATCTCGACAACGAAATGTTTAAAGACATGCTTAAGAAGACTTCGTACGCGATCAGTCAAAACGAATCGAGAATGACCCTAAACGGAATATTTTGCGAGATTGTTCGAGATGCGATTAAAGTAGTGGCAACGGACGGCCACAGGCTCGCATTTGTTAGCAGAAGCGTGGAGTTTCCTGTTAAAGATCCTATGTCGGTTATTATTTCTAGAAAGTCTGTTATGGAGCTTACCAAATTGTTGGATGAAACTGACGAAAAACTTCAGTTTGTCCGCGCCGATACCCGCATATTTTTCAAACTGGGAACGTTACTGTTTTTCAGCAGGGAAGTGGAAGGTTCTTTTCCGAATTACGAACAGGTTATACCAAAAATACAGTCCAAAACTGCTGTTGTTGAAGTCGAAATGACAAAGCAGGCGATTAAGCGCGTCGCGACGGTAGCGGCGGAAAAATCACATCTGCTTAATTTCCAGTTCAAAAAGGGGCGCCTTGAAATTTCATCAGAGGTTTCAGAAATTGGCGAAGCGCATGATGAGATGGAGGTTGAGTACTCCGGCGAGCCTTTTAAAATAGGACTGAACTCGTCGTATATCCTCGAAACACTTAACCATATTCAAAGTGAAAAAGCGGTTTTTAACATGGAGCAGCCGCTTGACGCGGTGATGATAAAACCGACAGACGACGATGATTTCCTTTCGATAATTATGCCTATGCGCATCTAACCCGCTACCAGTACAAATATTCATGTGTTAATATAGTTGTTAGTTATTTAACCGATTAGCAAAATATCAGAGCCAGCCGGAGATAAATGATAAAGATTAGCTATCAAAATAATGTCGCGCATTTATGTAAGTTTTTAATTGAAAGCACTACTGTCCGGGGAAATATGAAGTTTTCAGGTTAACCCTGCATCTGAAAAA
>JBHHVT010000099.1:0-8745 GCA_046754425.1 Nitrospinota bacterium
GTCTGCATAACTGCCGTTCAAACATCTTGGTTCAAACTACAAGTTTGAACCAGCAAGTGGCACCTCCTGCTGCTTCTTTCTGAAATGGATGGTCTTTTCGACGGTGGCGCAAACAGTGTCATCCCGGTCGCGCAATTCGACCATATAGACCCGGTCTATCTTCTCCTTCTGCTCCAGTTCGCTTCGAATGAAGTTTAGTTCTTCATCGTCAACATGAAACTCCGCCGTCAGGGTCGTCCTGCCGGGCCTTTTGAACCTGATAACCGCCGCCTTGTCCCACACGATGTAATCCGGGCCGAGCAGTTTTATGAACATCAGCATGTAGAAAGGATCGACCGCGCCGTAGATGCTTCCGCCGTATATGGTGCCGACGTAGTTGCGCGTTTTCCAGTTAAGCGGAATCTCTACCCGAGCTTGTTTCATGTCGTCGGAAAAATAGGTGGCGCGCCCGCCGGTGCGCCTGAACGCGGGGAAAAGGTTGAGTGTCCAACGCATGAATTTTGTCCGAAGTGATTCACTCATAAAGCTCATTCCAGCAACATCAGAGTTGTAAATAAGCGATATGTTATACTTGTAATACGAAAATAGGAACTGGACATGCTTACATTAAGATTACAAAAAGATATAGAAAAAAGGCTCGAAAAACTGGCAAAAAAAACGGGCCGCACCAAAAGCTACTACGCGAGGGAGGCGATCCTCGAATACCTTGACGAGCAGGAAGACTATCAGATCGCAATCGCCAGGCTTGAAAAAAAGCGACCCGCCATCTCCATAAAAGAGGTTGCAAGGCGTCTTGGCCTGGAAGATTGAGTTCGACCCGGACGCTTTAAAAGAACTTTCCCGCATTGACAACCAAACTCAACTTCGTATCGTAAAGTTTCTTCGCATGCGCATCGCCGGGCGGAGCGACCCAAGAAAGCTGGGTAAACTACTGCATGGTGATAAGGCCGGTTTATGGCGGTTCCGGGTAGGAAACTACCGTCTTATCTGCCATATAGAAAACAAAACCCGCAGGATTCTGGTTTTAAGGATCGGTCACAGACGCGACATATACGAGTAACTGATATGTACTACCTGTAAGGGTGGGGGTCCTCAAAGAAGCGGAAAACTTTTTCATTTTCTTTTACGAGATGGAGTTTTTCGCGCGCGTACTTTTCGATTAAAAACGAATCGTCGTGTATCGACCGTATCCTGCGCCTTAGCAGGCTGTTTTCGGCCTTCAGCCGTTTTACCTGCATTCGTTCGCGTTCGATTTTCCGGTCCCTGTCCATCAGGCTGCGGATACCGCCATCCTTAAAATACGATGCGGAACCCACCGAAAGGGCGAATATAACGCTTAAAAAAAACAGGTATTTGGCTCGGTTAGTTCCCTTGCCGGCGCGGTTAAGCTCACGCGCCCCTAGCATCGGCTAAATGTTTCCCGCATCACCCGCCGCGTTTACCGAATACACTCTTACCCTGATAGACAGCCGTTCCGGCCAGCTCTTCTTCTATCCGCAGGAGCTGGTTGTACTTCGCTATCCTGTCGGTTCGGGAAAGCGAACCGGTCTTTATCTGCCCCGCGTTGAGCGCCACCGCGAGGTCGGCAATAGTCGTATCTTCCGTTTCGCCGGAGCGGTGCGAAATAACCGTTGTGTACCCGGCGCGATGCGCGATCTCCACGGCCTCGATGGTCTCCGTCAGCGTGCCTATCTGGTTCAGCTTTATCAGCACGGAGTTCGCCACCCCTTTATCAATTCCCTCTTTTATGATATTCGGATTCGTCACAAAAATGTCGTCGCCCACGATCTGCACTTTATCGCCTATCGCGTCCGTAAGGAGTTTCCATCCTTTCCAGTCGCTTTGATCCAGCCCGTCCTCGATAGAGATTATCGGGTACTTTCGAATCCAGCTATCCCACAGTTCCACCATCTGCGCGCTGGTAAGGAGTTTGCCCTCAACCCTGTACTTTCCTTTAACGTAAAATTCGCTTGCCGCCGGATCGAGGGCTATCAATACGTCCTTGCCGGCCTTGTAACCGGCTTTTCGGATACCTTCCAGCATAAGCTCCAGTGCTTCGGAGTTTGAGCGCGGGTTCGGCGCGAAGCCTCCCTCGTCGCCCACCGATGTGGAGAGCCCTTTCTTTTTAAGCACGCTTTTTAAGGTGTGGAAAATCTCCGCTCCCATGCGCAGCGCTTCGCGAAACGAAGGCGCGCCGACGGGCATAATCAGGAATTCCTGGAAATCGACGTTATTGTCGGCGTGCGAACCGCCGTTCAGCACGTTCATCATCGGTACCGGCATTACGCGCGCGTTCACCCCGCCGATGTACCGGTAAAGCGGCAGGTCGCAATGCGCGGCGGCGGCCCTTGCCGCCGCCAGAGATACGCCCAAAATCGCGTTGGCACCCAGTTTTCCCTTGTTCGGCGTACCGTCCATCTCCAGCATCAGGCCGTCAATCGCAGCCTGGCCGGTGGCGTCGTACCCTATCAGCGCCGGCGCTATTTTGGTGTTTACGTTTTTAACAGCCTTCAGCACGCCCTTGCCGCCGTAACGTTTCGGCGATTTGTCGCGCAGTTCAAGAGCCTCGCGAATCCCGGTGGATGCGCCGGACGGCACCGCGGCGCGGCCGACCGCACCGCTTTCGAGGCAGAGTTCAACCTCAAGCGTGGGGTTGCCTCGGGAATCCAGTATCTCGCGTCCGATAATCGCCGTTATACAACTCATTTACACATCCTTAACGCGGCAGTTTCTGTCTTCACTCCCGCTAAAAAACTGGTTGCGCCGTTCGCGGCTACTTTTACATATATATTTGTCATAAAGAGTTTAACCGAATTTAAGCTTGAAACAAAAAGGGTTTTTCGTTTTTTATTGAACCCGCCGTCATTTTTAACCAAAATGATACGATAAGGTTGGTATGGAAGACATCGGTAAAGAGTTCGATAAAAAGGCTGACAAGCTTATCCGGGAGGAGGCAAGACTCTTTTTGCGGCTAAAGGATACCGTAAGAAAATACCGAATGCTTCTTCCATTCATCTCGGGAAACGCTGAAAGGCTGGAGGATAAAATTGCCCGGCTGATGTCCAATTGCGAGGAATCGGAAAATGCCCTTAGAAAAATCAAATCCCGCATCGCGCACGATCGTTCCATCGCGATGGAGATCGATAAGAAACTACTGTATCTCGACAGCAGCAGAAGGCTTTTGGTGAGCCGCTACAATTCCATTCTTTCGGGAAGAATGCCGTTGAGAGACGCGTTTACGTCGGCGGCCAGTTCAATAGATGAATTAACCCGGAAAAGGGAAGAGTTTCTCTCGAATATATCCGACGAATTCCGCCTGATAGAAACCGAGATGCAGGCTCTCGACAGGCGGCGCGATGCGCTTGCGCAAAAAAAGGCCGCCATGGAGGAAAAAATTTGCAAAAAGGAAAATAACGCGAAGGTGATAGATAAGAAAGTGGCTCTCTACCAGAGCGATATCCGCCTGCGGTTAAAAGAGCTGAATGACCAGGTAAAAAATGAAAAACGGATCACAAGCGAATACTCCCTTCTTATCTCAAAGCTGAAGGAAGCGCCGGACCTGTCGAACTGGCCCGCGCATATGGTGAAGGAGGCGATCCGGCACAGCCGGCCCAAGGCGAAAATTATCGACCTGCAAAACCCAATGTCGACAAACTGAAAATGATCGCCGGACCTGGAATAGACCGTGTGGAGATAGGCAGGATAAGGGATAGATTGGCCAAATATGGTGAGCGGTTCTTAAAGAAACACTTTCATACAAGCGAAATCGAACGTTCCAAACGCTATTTCGACCCGTCGGCATACTTCGCGGCTCGTTTTGCCGCAAAAGAGGCCTTTTCAAAGGCCGTGGGAACCGGTTTTACAGGCTTTGCTCCCATAGACGTTATCGTTGTCAGCGAAAACGGCAAACCGCCGCGCATCGCCTTTTCGGAAAAACTTAAAAGCAGGTTTCCGGATGTAAGAGAAAGCGATTTCCTGCTTTCACTGTCGCATGAAAAAGGCATGGCCGCGGCTTCCGTTATACAAGTAAAAATTTCCTGATTTTTTTTTCTTAGCCCTTGCATTGAAGAATAGGTTTTGTGTAAGCTATGCGTGGCTTTTAGGAAAAACCGTATCTGAAAAACAATTATTTTTGGGGGACACATAATGGCGAAGGCGATGACCAAATCTCAAATAGCGGATCACGTAGCTAATAAAAATGGACTGACAAAAAAAGCCGCCAACGAAATAATCGGATCGCTCGTGGAACTCGCATACAAGGAAGCCAAGAACGGTTTCACACTGCCGGGTCTCGGCAAGCTGGTGCTTGTTAACCGCAAGGCGCGCATGGGGCGCAATCCCCAGACGGGCGAAGCGATAAAAATACCGGCCAAAAGGGTCGTAAAATTTAGAGTCGCAAAAGCCTGCAAGGACGCGGTAGCGGGACCCAAAAAGAAAAAATAGGCTCACTTTTTCAGTTTCAGTAAAGCGCTGTGGTATCGGGTTTTCCCGGCATGGAGGGGGAAGGCCCGATGTCCATCACACCACACGACGTATATGCCGGTATAATTAAGCATGATTAAATTCGTCTCCACCGCACAGATGCGCGAGATAGACCGAAGAGCCATCAAGGATTTCGGGCTACCGGAAACCATCCTGATGGAAAACGCCGGCCTGGAATCGTTACACTACCTCAACGAATGCCTGGGCGGCCTTGATGGAAAGCGAATCGCCGTCTTCTGCGGCAAGGGCAATAACGGCGGCGACGGTTTTGTATTGGCGCGCCACCTGCGCATCAGCGGCCGGGACTGTGTAGTCTACCTTCTTGCCTCCAAAGAGGAGCTAAAGGGCGACGCCAAACTGAATATGGAAATCTACGCCAATATCGGCGGCAGGATAAAAGAGCTGAAAACCGACTCCGACATTAAAAAACACAAGATACCGATTCTCCACGCGGACGCATACGTGGACGCGCTGCTTGGTACCGGAATAAACTCGCCGCTCGACGGTATTTATAAGACAGTCGTGGAAAAGATGAACGAGTGGAAGCGGTTTTGCCTTGCGATAGACATCCCGACGGGGCTAAGCTCCGATGCCGGTGGAGAATTGGGACTCCACGTGAAGGCCGACGCCACTATCGCGTTCGGATTCCCCACAACCGGCATGGCCTTTTATCCCGCCGCGGCGTCGGTGGGCAAGTTGAAGACGGCCAACATAAGTTTTCCACGGCAGGTTCTCGATGAATCCGAGTTCGACGCATTCCTTTTGGATGATGATTGCATCAGGCAGAAACTGCCGCCGCGCCCGGACGACGCCCACAAGGGGATGTTTGGTCATGCGGTGGTTACCGGCGGCGCCACCGGAATGGGCGGTGCAATCGGTCTGGCGGCGCTGGCGGCGCTCAAAGTCGGCGCGGGACTTGTAACGGCGGCCGTCCCGAAAGTGCTGAGCCTGCAGTTCGAACTTGGATTAAAGGAGGTCATCTCGTTCCATCTGGGCGATAAACTTGATAATCCCGACAACGCCCAAGCCCTTACCGAGTTTTGCCGCGATAAATCGGCCTTACTGATTGGGCCGGGAATGGGGCGCGGCAGCGTCTTGACCGACATCGTCACTGAAATTATTGAATCGGTAAAACCGCCAATTGTCGTCGATGCGGACGGAATCAACAACCTGGCGCCTAATAAGGATGTTTTGAAAAAAGCGAAATCGCCCGTTGTAATCACGCCACACCCCGGCGAAATGGCCCGCCTTACCGGAAAATCCGCCAGGGAGATAAATTCGGACAGGTTGGGAAGCGCCAGGGAATTCTCAAGGGAGCATAACTGCATAACCGTCCTCAAAGGCGCGAGAACGGTCATAGCCTCGCCCGGCGGTACGGCATATATCAACGCAACCGGCAACGCCAATCTTGCATCAGGCGGCACTGGTGACGTGCTCTCCGGCATGATTGCCGGTTTTATCTCGCAGTCCGTCGCGCCGGTTGACGCCGCGGTGGCCGCCGTATACCTTCACGGGCTTGCGGCCGACATCTACAGCGAAAAGGAAAACGCATTTTCCCTTAGCGCGTCCGACCTTCTGGAATACGTCCCCCGGGCCATCACATCCCTGCTTAAGTAGGCTCTCTCACCACAAAAGGCACCGAGCAAACCGCAAGAGAGGCATTGCAGCGGCCAACGCCTTGATATGAAAGTTAGAATATTAGACAATGTGTCGTCGAGTAGGATTCATTTCTTATCGTGGGGTAATGGCGCGTATGTCGGAGCAAAATAAAGACACTGTTTACGGCGAGGCCTATCAGAAGGCAAAAGCTTATTACGATTCCCGTACGCCTACGCCCCTGCCCCCAAAAAAATCCTTCATGGAAAGAATAACTGAAAAGTACACTCTGGCCCTGTCTATTATCGGCATGCTTCTAATCGCAAGTTATATTGGGCTTTTTCTTATTATTGATACCTATGAGGCCTCGGCCGAGGTAATAAATATTGCCGGACGTCAGCGAATGCTTTCCCAGCGCATAGCAAAGTTTGCCCATGATTTACTGCGTGAAAAAGACAAGGAGAAATGCCATAAATTATTGATTGAAGCGGCTTACCTTATGGAAAGATCCCATGAGATACTGACCGATGGCGAAAGCGAGCTGAACAGACACGGCGCTCTTTCAACGACAGTGAGACCGATATATTTTGAAGCTCCCTATAACCTTGACGTGCAGGTACGCCGTTTCGTAAAAGCCGCAAAACAACTAGCCAATGCACCTTCCAGCAAGCTGGTTCGCGACAACCCGAATATGGAAATCATTGAAGAGGGGGCCGACTGGGAGTTACTTCAGCTTTTGGAACGAGTAGTACGTCAATATCAAATCGACAGCGAGTCGGCGGTCAAAAGGCTGCAACTCTTCGCCAGCCTAACATTGTCTTTATTGCTTGTCGCACTGTTTTTAGTGGAACGATTCATTTTTGTCCCATTAAGCCAACAGGTCCAGAAAGAGGCGGATAAGGTATCCTTGAGCGAAAAGAGACTGCGTGATATTACATCGAGTCTGAGCGAAAGCGTTATCGTGTCGGATAAAGGCGGCAATCTGGTTTTTATGAACCCGGCCGCGGAACGGCTTTTAGGCTGGAAGGAATCAGAACTACATGGGAAAAGCATCCAAAATGCAATCTACCAAAATAGTCTGCTAGCAAATTATTTAAAACTGAGTGAGACAATTGAAAAAGGCGTAGCTTTCCGCGTTCACGAAGATAATTTTAACCGAAAAGATGGAACCTGTTTAGCCGTTTCCTTCGCAACCACTCCCATTAAACATGGTGAAGAGGTGAGCGGCGCGGTGATGGCGTTCCACGACATTTTCACGCGCTTGAAAACCGAAAAAGAACGCCGCACATATTTAGAGAAAATGGAAAACGCCCTTTTCAGGGCAGAGGAGGTGTTAAACCTGCTGTCGAAGCCTCCCAGCCTCTTTCCGTTTTTTGTAATGTCCCAACCGTATCGGACGACAAAATCGATAGGGGGAGGCGACACGATACGGTGGATGAGCTTCCGCTCGCGATACGCCGGCATCTACCTTCATGACGTTTCCGGGCACGACATCCAGGAAATACTGCTTAATATTCTTGCAGCTGCAATAGCGGATAACCATAAAATAAATCCCGGCAAGAAAGGCATAAGCTCGCCGTCAGAGTTTTTCAGTGAAATGAACAAGGAGCTTTTAAAATTCTGTGACAACACCTCGCATTACATAACCGCCGTTTATTCCCTTTTGGATTTTGAAAAACGAGAAATATCGCTTTCCCTGGCCGGACATCCCAGACCGTGGCTTATTAATCCTGACGGTACCGCGTCGCAGGTGGGAGAACCCGGTTTTTTGATGGGACAATTTAATTTGGATCCCGCAGTAATAGAAGGTTATACCGATACACTGATAAGCTTAAAAACGGGCCAGATGCTTCTCATTTACACTGACGGGTTAATGGAGGAAAAAGACGCTGAAGGCACATCGTTTGAAGAAAAGTTTATACGCGATATTGTTCCCCGTATAAAAGGTTTGGGTGTTAACGAATCTTATAAGCTGCTCAAATCCGAGTTTGAGGCTCACCTTGACGGCAGAAGTCCCGATGACGATGTCTCATTCATACTAATCGGCACCCGTCCCGCGGATAAGTATGAAACGAACGAGTTTGTACCCGGCCCGCGGCTTATGGCCGGCATGAAAGAAAGGTTGATAAACTATTATCCACCTGACTACATTGAAAAACAGGCCTCCTTTCTCAAATCTATCGAGGCGCGGGCAAATCAAGACGGTACAATCATAAATGATGTTTCCGAGGCCTACGCATCCATTATCAAAAAACTTTCAGCCGAGGGCTGGCCTGAAAAAAGAATTAATGAAGTCTCTATAGCAATGCGTGAGATAGTTACAAACTCTTTTTTGCATGGAAATCTCTGTTCAAACCGCTATCTGGTCAGCATAAGCCACGTCATTCACGACAACGTGCTGGAAGTAGGCGTTTCAGACAAGGGAATCGGGTTCGACGGCTCCACCATTTCACAGGCAATAAAAGGATTGGACCTGCTAAAGGAAAGCGGCCGTGGGCTTCATATGGCCGGTATGTACGCCGACAGAATATTATTTAACGACAGCGGAAACAGATGCTGGATGCTGTTCAACAAAATTAAAAAATCACAATAACCGAGCCTCCACGAAGTACACGGAGTTAGCCCGGATTATTCATGAAATGTCCCCTCCTTTTCAAGGAGGGGAAT
>JBHHVT010000100.1:0-8674 GCA_046754425.1 Nitrospinota bacterium
CATCTGAAACAAGCGCTCCCGCACTTCACTGTAAAGAACGATCTCACCGTTAACTTCGGCCGCAATTCGGTCTATCATTTCAGCGGCCGCCGAAAACGAAAGGGCAAGAACCGCTATAATCGGTATAACTGTTCGGAGAAGATTTGTATCTCCGCATTTTTTCGAATATCTTGCAGCCATTCTTTAAACTTTTCCTCCATCAGCCTGTTAAACATCATTTTTTGTATCTTTACGCTCGCGTCGGCATAAGTCATTTTGGCAGGCCCAAGCAGCTTCTGAACCTTAAATATATGGAAGCCGTAAGGTGACTCAACCACTTTGCTAATTTCATTTCGTTTTAGCGTAAACAGTATATCGTCAAACTCTTTCGGCATCTGCCCCTTTGAAAAAATCCCCAGGTCGCCGCCGTCCTCGGCATCGGGGCTTTTCGAATATTTGCGGGCAGTTTCCGAAAAATCCGCGCCCTCGAGCAGCTCGCTGTGCACCTCGTCAGCCTCTGAAAGAGTGAGGAGCATTATATGGTAAGCATGTACACGTGCGGGAACGTTAAACTCCTCCGGATGGTCCCGGTAATATTTTTTCACTTCGCTGTCCGGAACGTTGACCATGGGCGCTATCTTCGTTCTGATGAGTTTTTCTATAATCATGTTTTTCATCAGTTTTTCTTTCCACTCATTGAAAGTCTGCTTCTCGCTTTTCAGCATGTTCTTGAGGCGGGCGGGTGAAAAACCTTTTACCAGTTCTTCAGCCGTTTCGTCCCGCACCTCGCTGGGAACCTTTATGCCGCTTTTTTCTGCTTCCGCGTAAAGGAGTATTTGATCTATAAGGTTATCCAGCACGCCGATACGCATCATCCGCTCCAGCTTTTCATCTTTTGGGTCGGCCAGTTTCGAACTTTTCTTAAAGCTGTCGTATGCCTTCAAAAAATAATCGCCATTAATATTCCTGCCGTTCACAACGGCTACGACAATAGACGACGGAAGGTTCCCCGTCCGCGAGGAATTGCATCCCGCGGTCGATATCACGATAGCCGCCAGCATCATCAAAAATGGTAAACGCGGCTTCTCCAATACACGAGTCATGTGAAAAGTGTATTTAATAGAATGTCGCATTACAACATATAGTACACGCTTGCTTTCGAAGGCGCCCCAGTAGGACAATACCGCGTAATGGACACCTGGCTTTTTTACGCGGTTAACCACGGCATGGAAAATGGCCTATTCGACTGGCTTATGCCGATAATAACCGGCTATGAAACCTGGATTTTGCCCATAATCGCGCTAATTGCTTATCTTGTTTACAAAAATCCAAGGCAAGGGCTGTTTATAATCGCCGCCGCCGTGCTTGCCGTAACTTTAAGCGATTTAATTAACCATCGTGTTTTGAAGGAATTTTTCGCCCGTCCCCGTCCGTGCAACGTCCTTCCCGACGTGCATCTAATATCAGGTTGCAGCGGTTCGCTGAGTTTTCCATCGTCGCACGCTGTCAACTCGTTTACGATTGCGGCCATATTCGGCTTTTATGAAAAAAAACTTTGGATATTCACCGCGCCGGCGGCCGCGCTGGTAGCTTTCTCGCGCGTTTACGTGGGTGTGCACTACCCGGCCGACGTGGTTGTCGGCGCGATGATTGGTATCGGGTTCGGCTATCTCGCATACCGGGCTTACCGACTGGTAAATAACCGGCCGACTAATACTGCTTATCGTAACGGGTGAGGTCCCGCTCAGGTTCCCGATCCAGCCAGCAGCTATCACTGTCTTTTTCCCACTTCATGTCAAGTATATCCCTGCCGAAAAGTCTCATCAGCACGCGTATCGGGGTCAATACCAAATAATACGTCAATGTTAGAATAAGGTAGGTGTTCACCTTTCCAATGAAACCGGCTATTTTCATCCATACAACGTAAACAGGCTTAAACACTTTCGGGAATGGAAGTCCCACCGCCGGTAGGGAGACCGCAAAGGCAAACAGCCAGGGCCACTTACCGCTTCCCTTCCACAAGTTGAGTGCCCCCAGAACGAATAGTATGACGCCCAGCCCACCGGCAAAAACCCTTATGTCCCGAACTTCGTCTCTTTTTTTTATCATCAGTCCAGCTCGAACTCCTTTTTCCAACTCCCGTCGTCAGCAAAGGCCGGTTGTCTGCTTTTGTCCAGCAATAAATTGCCGAGTACAAGGTAATCCATGTTCGTCCGCATGAAGCAGTGGTAGGCCTCCTCCGGCGTATTGACTATCGGTTCACCGCGGACATTGAACGACGTATTGATTATCATGGGACAACCCGTAAGTTTTTCGAATTCGGCTATCATCTCCCTATACATACCGTTGTGCGTACCGTCGACGGTCTGAATCCGTGCGGAGTAATCCACGTGCGTTACGGCAGGCACGTCCGAGCGGACCACGTTTAGCCTGTCAAAGCCGGCACGTTTTTTATCAACCTCGGTCATGCCCCGCCTTTTATTCTCGAGGACAGGCGCAACCATAAGCATGTAAGGCGAGTCCGTCTCCATTTCAAAATAGTCCGCAACCCGCTCGCGCAAAACGGAAGGCGCGAAAGGCCTGAAAGATTCACGAAACTTTATTTTCAGGTTCATCTCAGACTGCATATTCACGCTTCGCGCATCGCCCAATATGGAACGCCCCCCAAGCGCGCGGGGTCCGTACTCCATTCTTCCGTAAAACCAGCCCAGAACCCTTTCCGAGGCGAGTATATCCGCCGCTTTTTTAGGAAGCTCGCCGTCCGACACCTTTTCGTACGGCGCATCGATTTTTTTTAAAAAGCTCTCAATCTCGTCGTTTGAATAAGCCGGGCCCAGATAGCTTCCCATCTGGCTGTCGCGCCCGCTTTCAACGGCTCTCGGTTCGCCGAGCATCCTGTGCCATACGGCAAGGGCCGCTCCAAGCGCGCCGCCCGCGTCACCGGCGGCCGGTTGTATCCAGACGTTGTCGAATATCCCTTTCGACAATATTTTGCCGTTTGCAACACAGTTAAGCGCTACGCCTCCCGCCATGCAGAGGCTTTTGTGCCCAGTAAGTTTTTTGGCAAAGACCGCAATGCGCATTACGGCAAGCTCTATCACCTCCTGAACCGAGCGGGCGAGATCCATCTCCTTCGCGGTGATGTTAGTCTCCGGTTTCCGCGGCGGCCCGCCGAAAAGCCCGTGGAAACGGCTGTTAGTCATCGTTAAGCCGGCACAGTAGTTGAAATACTTCATGTTCAGCTTAAAGGAACCGTCCTCTTTTAAGTCAATAAGCTCGTTCAGGATAATATCCACATACTTCGGCTCACCGTAAGGGGCGAGGCCCATGACTTTGTACTCTCCGGAGTTCACCTTGAAGCCCATGTAGTACGTGAAGGCGGAGTAGAGAAGCCCCAGCGAATGGGGAAACCGTATTTCCTTAAGAAAACTTATTTCGCTTCCCCTGCCGGAGGCGAGGCTGGTAGTTGTCCACTCGCCCACTCCGTCTAGGGTAATTATAGCGGCCTCGTCAAACGGCGATGGATAGAAGGCCGACGCCGCGTGGGATTCGTGGTGTTCGCAGAATTTAATATCACCTTTATACCCCTCCAATTCCTCTGCCAGCGCTTTTCTAAGGTGCAATTTCTGCTTTATCCATGCCGGCATTGCCTGGAGAAAAGAGCCTACGCCGTAAGGGGCGTACTCTAGGTAGCTTTCCAGCAGTCTTTCAAAAGTAAGGAAAGGTTTGTCGTAAAAAACAACGTGGTCGAGGCTATCGGTTGTAATGCCGCCTTCCTCGAGGCAGAACCGAATGGCGTTTCCCGGAAAACGCGGATCGTGCTTTTTTCGCGTGAAACGCTCCTCCTGCGCCGCGCATACTATCCGTCCGTCCTTTAGCAGGCATGCGGCCGAGTCATGGTAATACGCGGATACGCCGAGTATAATCATTGCAAAATCATTCTTCTTACTTCCGGTTCCAGTATATCCGCCACCAGCCTGTTTCCGGCCCTGTTCCAGTGTCCGTCGGTCTTGAAGGAAATGTCAGTTCCAGACCGCCATTTTTTTAACAAATTATCCGTCAGGTCAATCGGCACCATGCCGGCAGCTCTTAGTGTGGATTTCATTCTTTCCAGCATTTTTCGCGTATCCGCCACGGAGTATTTTTCAGGGTCGTAACCGTTAGCGCTGATTGTTTCGTCAAACCGTTTTTCATCAGCCAGTATTTCAGGCAGCCAGATAGCCACAACGGCGGGCATGTTATCTTCCTTTAACTCCTCGGCGAATCCTTTTAGGACAGTATCAGTTATATCCCATTTATGGGCGTTTTCCTCCAAATCGGGTTCAAGGAACATGCTGACCAAGTGCCTGAGTTTCGCCACTTCCATATCAAGCATTATCTTCATCTTGATAGCGGCCAATTTAGTTATCAACTTCTGCCACCGGTAGAAATAGGAATGGTCATCCAGCCATTTGTTTATCGACCTCCTTTTTGTTGGGGGCGGCCTGTTTTTCGCTTCCTCCAGTTTTTTTTGAAAATTTTCCATTCCCGGCCAGGGGTAGCCCCTGTCTATAAAATCAGCGTTATCGGAAGGATCGTTAAATGCGAATATCATCCAGATTACGCCGTCAACCTTGAACTTTTTCGCCCAAAGCCTGTAAATAAGCCACTGCCGCGCGTTTCCATAGGCCGGCACGCCGAAACTATAAAGTTCCACTTTTCTACCGCCTTCCGAAAGACGCTTTTCCAGAATGGAGTGGAACGTTTCTTCCAGTTCAACCTGATTCGCCGCCGTGAAGGAATCGCCAAGGACCATCAGTCGCACGGTTCCTTCCGGTTTATGTTCATCGAACTCGTCATCCCTGAAGCCCATAGAGTTCGTTTTTATCATCACGTTATAATCGATAGACTTGTTCGGGTATTCAAAGTTTTTTCTGAACCTGTGGGAAAGCAGCGGATCCGCTTCCGTGTGCCTTACCGAGCCTTTTGCCTTTACAACGCGCAGAACGCCTTCCAGCAACAGGACCAGAAGCAAAATAGATGTGAAAAACAGCAGAATGTTTTGAAGCGCGCGCTTCATATGTTTACGCGGAAAGCATATTTGTCAAAAAGCCTGTTTCGACCGTTAAAAAAGCGTATAGATGAAAGGTGCAATCGCGCTGGACTCCGTAAAAATGATTAGGGCGCCCAAAAGGGTTAAAATAAATATTATTGGTGCAAGCCAGAATTTTTTACGCTCTTTAAGAAACTCCCACAACTCTTTCACACACCCCGGATAATAACAGTTTCCCGGATGCATCACAAATGTTTAAAATTAAACGAATTCACGATACCTCGGGGCCGTCTATCGCGCATAGCGGGCTTACCGCCTATCAGCCGAAATCGGTTGCGTAACAGTGAGAATACGGAATAAAATACATGGGCAATTTTCCTTCTTTATTATTTAATGAGGTATCGAATTAAGAAAATGCGCAACTCTTGGCGGTTACTGCTGTCCGCATTGATTATTAGCGTCGCATCGTTTCAAGGACAGGCGGCTGCCAAATCCACTTTGGAGCTTGTCGTGCTGGGTTCGGGCGGCCCCGTCGCCGACAACACCAGGGCTTCTTCCGGCTATCTGGTAAAAGTATCGGGAAGCCCGCGGATACTGATCGATGCGGGCGGCGGTACGTTCCAGCGTTTTGGACAGGCGCAAATACCAGCTTCGGCAATCGACGTTATCCTGCTGACCCACCTTCACATCGACCATACGGCAGACCTGCCGGCCATATTGAAATCCGCCTACTTTCAAAAGCGCGGCAGCAGGCCGATATCAATTTTCGGACCGCGCGGCAACAAGGGCTTTCCGTCAACCAGCGAATTTATGGACGGCCTTATCGGTCCCAAGGGAATTTACCGCTACTTTACTGCATTCGCGAAAAAGGTCGTGAAAACGGAAGTAAAAATCAGCACTGTCGACCTTGAGTCCGACCCAAAAAAACCGGTCGTTAAAACGGTGTGGGAACGCGACGGGATAAAGATAACTTCGATACCAGTCGTTCACGGTCCCGCGCCGTCACTTGCCTACAGGATCGACGCCGGCGGAGAATGCATCAGTTTTTCGGGAGACCTGAATTCCAGCAGCGGCAACCTTGTTAAACTCGCAAAGGATTGCGACATCCTCGTCTACGATACGGCTATTCCCGAAAGCGCGACCGGTATCGCTGTTAAACTGCACTCCAAACCGTCCGCCGTCTCGACGGCCGCGTCAAAGGCAGCCGTGAAACATCTGGTTCTTTCACACATTATGCCGCCGTCCGAAAATGCCCTCTGGCGGATAAATGAAATCGTTCGCACCAACTTTAGCGGGAAGACTACCGTGGCAAGGGATCTCATAACAATCCCGGCGGTCGAGACAAAATAAAACGCGGGGAGAGCCGACTGCTTTACCGACAGCCGAAACATAAAGTAAAATCACCCAATGAATGTTTTAGAACGCGCCCGGCAGATATTGGAGATCGAAAAAAACGCGCTTGCCGACCTTGCGGCCTCGCTTGACGAAAACTTCGTAAAGGCCATCGACCTGATACTCGATACGGAAGGCCGCGTAGTCATTACCGGGATGGGAAAATCCGGCCTTATCGGCAGGAAAATATCGGCGACTCTCAGTTCCGTCGGTACGCCGTCGTTTTTCATCCACCCGGTGGAGGCGATTCACGGCGATCTGGGGATGCTTGCCGGCGGCGACCTGGTAATAGCAATCTCCAAATCTGGCGAAGGCGACATCGCGCGGCTTATTCCGACCATCAAACGGCACGGACTCAAACTAATCGCGCTAACCGGAAACCCATCATCTACGCTGGGGAAGGTTGCAGACGTGGTGATAAACGCTGCCGTGAAAATGGAAGCGTGCAGTTGGGACGTGGTTCCCACGGCCTCCACAACTGCCGTACTCGCGGTGGGGGACGCAATCGCGCTGGTTGTAATGGAGAAAAAAGGTTTTCAGGTGGAGGACTTCGCGGTACACCACCCGGGCGGCAGCCTGGGGCGCGGCATGCTGGTTACTGTCAAGGAATTAATGCACACCGGCAACGGTTTACCGCTCGTCAATGAAACCGCTTCCATGTCGGAAGTACTAAAAGAAATGAGCTCGAAAAAACTAGGCATCACGCTGGTTACCAAGGCGGACGGTACGCTTGCAGGGATAATTACAGACGGGGATCTGCGGCGGCTTATGGAAAAAGAGAGCAGTCCAATGGCAAAAAAGGCCGCAGAAGTCATGAGCGGCCCGCCGCAGACGATTGAGGAGGACGCAATGGGCGGCACGGCGGTAAAATTGATGGAGGACAAAAAGATTACCTCTCTCGTGATAGTCGCGAATGGCGGCAAACCGCATGGAGTTGTACATCTGCATGACCTGTTGCGAGCCGGTGCGGTATGAGCGTTAAAAAACCGGGACCGGAGATTGTTAAAAAGGCCAAGCAGATAAAAATTATAATCCTGGACGTGGACGGTGTTCTGACCGACGGGGGGATAATAATCGACGACAATGGGGTGGAGAGTAAAACCTTTTACGTGCGCGACGGACTTGCGATAGCGGTTGCCGTTAAACGGAACATGAAGTTTTCCATTATATCGGGCAGGTACTCGAAGGTAGTGGAACTGCGGGCGTCCGAACTTGGTATCCGCGACGTGCATCAAAATGTGATGAACAAGGTTAAGGTTTTCGAATCGATACTCGCAAAACAAAACCTCACTGCGGAAGAAGCGGCATTTATGGGAGACGATGCTAACGACATTGGTGTTTTGGAACTCGCCGGTTTGTCCTTTGCGCCGTCCGACGCCGATGAAACCGTTAAATCGAAGGTGAACTGGGTCTCCGGTTTCGGCGGGGGCAAAGGTGCGGTAAGAGAAATGATAGAATTGATTTTAACCGAACAGGGTAAATGGGATTATTAATCATCCGGTCAGCGGATGATGTTACGGTCCTTAATGCCGGCGTAGCTCAGTTGGTAGAGCAACTGATTCGTAATCAGTAGGTCAGCGGTTCAAATCCGCTCGTCGGCTCCATTTATCAATGTGTTATAAGCAAGCCCGCCATGATGGTTTTCAATAGTAACCCTATAGTAACCCTTTGAGGGTAATAAAGACCGATTCCTCCCCTTTTTCCATCTATCCATTGTGTCCGTTCCGGAATTCTACTTTTGTCTACTTTAGAAACTTCCAGCTCTGGCGGCGGCTCCGGTGGCTATACAACCAGCACTGCTTATGATTTAGTATGAGGATAAAGATGGACTACGAGAGGGGCAGATCACCATGGTGAGCACACGATGACTACTGAAAGGCTAGAGAGTGACCCAGCGCGCCAGGCGACTGACACAATTCGGGGATATGTTTATCAATTCTATCAAAGTGTCTTAGCATGGATTACCCTTGACGAAGATGAAATATTATTCCTTGAAGGCGCCGAGGATTTTGATATATATCATAATCAAGATGTCCAAACGGTTCAGGTAAAAGATACCAAGAAAAGTGGATCATTTACGCTTAACCATCATGAAGCAACCAAAGCATTAAATAACTTTTGGCAGCATAAGCAATCGAACCCAGAGTATAAAATTAATTTCCGTTTTCTTACGACTTCTCCTATTGGAAAAGAGCGTAATGCCAAGTTTGGACAAAATACCAATGGCATTGATTATTGGCAAATGGTAAAAGAGGGGTTAGCGGATGTAGG
>JBHHVT010000101.1:0-8666 GCA_046754425.1 Nitrospinota bacterium
CGGCTTTCATGGTACTTCAGCTTGAAGTTGGAAAACTTCAGGCCGTGGGCGGTTGAGATTACCACTACACTGCCGTCGCTTTTTATTACGCCCGCGTTTTTCAGTTTTATGAGGGCGGCAAGCGCGACACCGGTATGGGGACATGTATACATACCCGTTCTGTCCGCGAGTGTGCAGGCTTCTACAAGTTCGGATTCGGATGCCTGTTCCACGATGCCGTCAAACTTTTTAAGAATCTGTACCGCCTTTTGTACGCTTACCGGGTTTCCTATCTGAATCGCGGAGGCCAGAGTGGTTTCTGCCTTAATCGGTTCGAACTTGTCCCACCCCTTTTTATAGGCGCGGTACAACGGGTTAGCCTGTTCCGCCTGGGCGACGATAATGCGGGGACGCTTGTGTATGAGACCGAGACTTTCCATCAGCAGAAATCCTTTGCCGAGCGCGGAAACGTTTCCCAGGTTACCGCCCGGTATAATCACCTCGTCCGGCGTCTCCCAGTCAAACTGCTGGGTCATTTCAATGGCAACCGTCTTTTGACCTTCAATGCGAAGCGAGTTCATGGAGTTTGCAAGGTATATCGTCTCGTCACTGGTTATCTCCTGAACTACTTTCATGCAGCCGTCGAAGTCCGTGTTGAGTGAGAGAACAAGCGCGCCGTTGGCTATAGGCTGTATCAGTTGTTCGACAGACACCTTGTTTTTCGGCAGGAAGACAACGGTAGGCATTCCCGCTGCCGCCGCATACGCCGCGAGAGCGGCGGAGGTGTCGCCTGTGGAAGCGCATGCCACGGCCCTGATATTCTTGCCTTCGGAAACCATCTGTTTTACAACCGAGATAAGGACAGTCATCCCGAGGTCCTTGAAGGAACCGGTGTGGCTGTTGCCGCAAAGTTTTATCCAGAGATTTTTCAGCCCTATCTCTTTTCCCAAACGATCGGCCCAAAAGAGGTTTGTTTCCCCCTCGTACATGGAGACAACATTATCGTCATCCACTACGGGGCAGACCCATTCTTTTTTGCTCCATACGCCGCTGCCGTAAGGCCAATCGTTGGCGTGCTTTCGAGTTTCGAAAAGCGATTTCCATTCGTCGGCTGATTTTAGTTGAAGCGCTTCGAGATCGTGCTGTACTTCCAGAAGCGAACCACAGTTGCGGCAGGTGTAGACGGTTTCGTTAAGAGGGTACTTGCCGCCGCATCGGTTAATGCATTCAAACCACGCGCGGTACTTTACCCTGTCCTTTATCTGCGTGTCAGACATTGTACCGAAACCTCTGCCTTGTAAGGTTATCAACAAACAGCTTCATACCTTATCCGTCGCCACCATCTGTTTCTTATGCCAGTCCACGTAGATTTTATCGAAGTACTTTTCGTCCTCCAGCATTTCCGGTTTTATTATAAAGTCCTCCGTAATATTCATGTAGTTCAACGCCGACGCGCCCGCAAGCAGCTTGTTAAGCGCGTCCGAAAGCTGTATGTCTCTCTGCTTGGCGTAATTTTCCACATATTCCATGGCCGCGTCTGTAAAGCTGAGGGTAATCCCGTAATCCAACCTGAAACGATCGATAAAGTTGATGAACGGAGATTTTTCCAGTAGTGCAAGCAGTTCGTCCTGCGGTTTCCGGCAGACATCTCCCGTAACGACGAATTTTTTGAAGTTTGTGCCCGGGAGCTCGAACTGAAAGTCTGTAAGGATTGTTTCCCATTCACTTACAAGCGCCCTTGCGCCGGTTTTTTTCTTTTCCGCTTTTAGGGCCACTTCTTCTATCGCTTCGTTTGTGAACTCTATGTCGATATCGAACAGCTTGTACTCAAGCTTGTACTGGTTGAGTATGGAATCCTCAGTCTTGGTCATAATCCTGACGAGATCGTTTTTGGAAAGGGCGTTAACGTATGTGCGTATCGGGGTTCTACCGACAAGCTCCGGTATCAGTCCGAAGCGAATGTAGTCGTCTTCACTGGCGTCTTTATAATAGTTTCTGTATTTTTCTCTTTTTGGTTTATGGTCTTCCATCATGAAGCCGCTGATAGTAAGCGAACCGTCTTCTTTTATCCTTCCGGTTTTGCTGTCGAGCCTTTTTTTTACAATCGACTCCATGCCGTCGTGCGGCCGCTGGAAAGAGCCGCCAAGTATGAAGAGGATGTTCTCCGTGCTTATCATGGTTTTATGTGATGATTTTATGCCTCGCTGCTGATCCACCAGGTCCTGTATCTGGGAGGCGGGACTCATCGGGTCGTCTATCGAGACCTGCTTTCGTTCAATCAGTTTAAGGACGGCCCTCTGGAAACCTTCCCGCGATACGTCCACCCCCACCATGTGTCCTTCCTTGGCCTTTTTATCCATTTCGTCTACGAATATAAGCCCGCCGTATTTGTTGATAAACTCCGCTTTTTCTCTTTTGTTTTCACCGGGAGCCATATTGATAAGCTCCCTTATCATGTCGTCCGCGCTTTTTCCTACGTAACCGGCCTCAGTGTAGTCTGTAGCGTCCACTATATTGACCGGTACGTTTAAAAAGTCGCCGAGGACTTCCACGCAGTATGTTTTACCGCTGCCGGACGGTCCGGCGATTAGAGTGTTTTTCTTTCTGAACCTTTTAACGTTGAAGCCTTTTATGATTTTATCGTTGTCTTTCCTGGCCCTTACCATGGCGAAATGGTAGGCGGCCGCTATAGCGAGGCGTTTTTTGTAGTCTTCCTGTCCTATAACGTATTTATCCAGATGTTTCTTCATCTCTTTTGGAGTGCGGGTTATTTCAGCGGCGGCCATCGCTTCAGCCATCGGGTTATTTTTTCCCAGGCGTTCATCCAGAACTTCGTCGAAAGCGGCGCCCGCTTCCAGGTAGGCTTTCGCCGCCTCCTCCATCGAAACGCCGTACTCCTCTGCTATGCCTTCGACCTTTTCTTTCGGAATTTCCTTTTGTACCATCGCCTTCCCTAGTTTAGTCTCATTAGACACCGGTTGTCCGATATCATCACCGCGTCAGGTTATCTATTTACTCTACATATACTACTAACACCCCGCGAACGAGGCAACTGTGCCGCGTCGGCGGTAATGTCAATTTTAATGTGTCATCAGGAAAGGATTAAAAGTTCCCTGTAATTTATTTTCCATCGTAAAGATAGCAAAATTCTGGTTCCGTGTGTTCTGACGAACAACCCCGAGCCAGCAGAGGAATCACAGGCGGGTCGCCTGTGCCACAATCCCTTCCTCTTCCTCCGTGCCCTCCGTGGTGAAAAATATTTCAGTGTTACGTTTATTTCGGTGTGATGTTGAAGCCTTTCAGGTCGGGGATTTTTTCTTCGAGATATTTTTTCAGTTTTTTAATTAAGCGTGCTTCGGCCTGCCGGATCGCCTCGCGGGTGACGCCGTGTTTTTCGCCTATCTCGGCAAGCGTCATCGGTTCGTCGGTCATCAACCGTTCGTAAAGAATCGTGCGGTCGGAAGCTTTCAGTGTCTGGGCGAACTCCGCGATATGTTTTCTGACAAGCTCCATCATCTGCTCGTCGCCCATCGTCTCATCGTGGCCGGGCGCTTTGTCGCCAATCACTTCCGCGTAGGTTCTTCTTGAATCTTCCGATACGGTGGCGTCTATCGAGACATCGGCTGAGGAGAGTGATTTCTGCACGGCCTTAATATCTTCTTCGCTCGCGTCGAAATGATCCGCCAGCAGTTTCGGTGACGGCTCCACGCCGGCGGAGCGCAACTCCTGCGTTACCTTATTGAGGTTATAAAGCAGTTTCCTGCGCATATTGGTGGTGCCGACGCGCACCAGCCGCCAGTTGTCCAAAATGTACTTCAATATATAGGCGCGTATCCAGTACGCGGCGTAGGTGGGAAGACGCGCCCCCTTGAACGGGTCGAAACGCTTTACTGCGCGCATAAGTCCCATATTGCCCTCCTGTACAAGGTCGAGCATGTTCTGGAACTGGCTGTGGAACTCGAACGCTATCGCCACCACGAGCCACAAGTGCGAGGTTACGAGCTTCAGGGCGGCCTCCTCGTCACCGTCGTGCATTACGCGCACCGCGAGCTGATGCTCCTCTTCAGGCGTGAGGCGTGGAGTTTTGCGGACCATCTCCATGTAGCGTTGGAGCGGATCGTAAGGCGCCAGCCCTTTATCGATAACAGGAGACGGCGGGATGTCGGGAAGCGGCTGCGGCTCCTGTTTCTTCGCGGGCTTTATCCGTTTAGGGCTTTTTACCTTCTTTGCGTTTGCTTTTGCCATACTTAATTATTATCATCCCATCTTTACTATCCGACAACCCGGAATCGACCTTTAATATATAGGAACAAAAGGCGCGCTAACCAGAGAGAGTGGAGTATGAAAAGCGATAGAATTAAAAAGGGAATAACGCGCTCGCCACACAGGGCGCTATTGTACGCGACCGGCGTTACAAAAAAGGCGATGGACAGACCGTTCATCGCGCTTGTCAGTTCGTTTACTGATTTCATACCGGGGCACGCCGGTTTGCGCGACCTGGAACGGTATATTGAAAAGGGCGTCCATAGCGGCGGCGGCCAGATGTTTTACACATCGGTGCCGGGTGTCTGCGATGGGATAGCGATGGGGCATATCGGCATGCACTATTCGCTGCCGACGCGCGACCTTATAGCGGATATGATCGAATGCGTGATTACCGCACAGGCGTTCGACGGCGTAATATTTCTCACGAATTGCGACAAGATTACACCCGGCATGTTGATGGCGGCCGGAAGGCTGAACCTGCCGTCCGTCGTTGTGACGGGCGGACCGATGCACAGCGGCATGTACGAACAAAAGCGGCGCTCGCTCGTGCGCGATACGTTTGAGGCGGTCGGGCTCCGGCAGCAGAAAAAGATAACCGGTAAACAGCTGGAGGGTCTGGAGATGTGCGCCTGTCCGGGTCCCGGTTCGTGCCAGGGTCTTTACACGGCTAACACGATGGCCTGCCTTACCGAATCGATGGGGATGTCGATACCGGGTTGCGCCACCGCGCTCGCAACGGAGGCGAAAAAACGACGCGTCGCGATGGACAGCGGCGAGGCGATAGTGGAACTGGCGCGCAAAGGGGTAACGGCGCGCTCGGTTATGACTAAAAAGGCGTTCGAAAACGCTGTGCGGGTAGACCTCGCGCTGGGCGGCTCCACGAACACGGTACTGCATCTACCGGCTATCGCGCGCGATGCCGGAGTGAAGTTCGATATAGACATATTCGACAAGCTAAGCCGCGCCACGCCTCAGATAACGTCGATAAGGCCCGGCGGTGAGTACTTCATGGAGGACCTCGAATACGCGGGCGGCATACCGGCGGTGTTGAAGTCCTTGCAAAAACTTTTACACGACGAAAAGAGCGTCGGCGGAAAGAGGATAAAACAGATAACGAGGGAAGCCGCGATTGAGAACCGCGATGTAGTAAGGTCGATAAAAACCGCGTACCGCGACGAAGGCGGCATTGCGATTTTAAAAGGTAACCTTGCGCCGAAAGGGGCGGTTGTAAAGCAGTCCGCCGTTTCGGAAAAGGCGATGAAGTTCAGTGGTAAGGCGCGTGTGTTTGATTCCGAGGAAAAAGCGATGTCCGCCATTATGAAAGGGAGCATCAAAAAGGGTGACGTTGTGGTAGTGCGTTACGAAGGGCCGAAGGGCGGGCCCGGCATGCGCGAGATGCTTTCGCCCACGTCGGCTATATCTGGAATGGGCCTTTCAGATAGCGTGGCGCTTATCACGGACGGCAGGTTTTCGGGCGGCACTAGAGGCCCGTGCGTGGGTCACATCTCTCCGGAAGCGATGGAAGGCGGGACCATCGCTCTCGTAAAAGAAGGCGATACAATCACAATAGATATACCTAAACGAAAAATTTTACTGAAGGTCTCCGCGAAGGAGCTGGCGGCAAGAAGGAAAAAGTGGAAACAACCCGCGCCGAAAATAAAAAAGGGCTACCTTACGCGCTATGCGCGCGTTGTATCATCCGCGGCGTTCGGGGCCGTGCTGGAATAAAACCCGGCGCGCTGTAACATGTAATTTATGAAAAAAATAAAGCTGGGTCTTCCCAAGGGCAGCCTTAACACAATCGGCAGGGGCAATACCTATCAGATATTCGCCGACGCGGGATACGATATCAAAGGGTACGAGCCGGGCAAGGAGTCGGATAGAAGGTTAAGGATACTCAACGACCCTGAGATAGACGCTTTCTTGATAAGGCCCCAAAGCGCGCCTGTTGAACTTTGTAAAAACCTGCTGGACGTTTCGATTGTCGGCGAGGACTGGGTGAAGGAAGAATCGATTACCGCTAACGGCGCGGGCATAACTAAAATCGGATCGTTGGAGTACGGGCAGACCAGGCTGGTGATTGGTATACCAAACAAATCGCCGCATAAGTCGCTGACGGCTTTCTTTCAGGCGCAAAAGGGCAGAAAGACGCCGATACTCTGTTTTACGGAATACCCGAATATCGTAAGACAGCGGTTTATGGGGGACTCTGGTTACAGGGAGCTGTTTGGCGATACAAAACCGCTGGTGCAGGTACGGGGCCTTGTGGACGGCGAAAATAAAATGGTTCAGGTAATAAATTCCGATGGCGTTACGGAAGGGTATATGGCCAAAGGCGCGGATTTAATCGTGGATAATACGCAAACAGGAAGCACGTTGAGAGAATATGGTTTGCGGGAGTTGGAAACGATAATGGAATCGAGCGCGGGGCTTTATGCGGGACCCGACTGCAGCGGCTGGAAAGAAATGAAAGCGAAGGAAATTTATCAGCTGCTTGCCGGAGCGATATTCGGGAAAAAATATTTTGACGTAAAGTTTAACGTCTCCAATGAAAGGCTGGACGGAATAAAAAAATATCTCGTTTCGGAATCGCTTTGCTCCAACGAGCCGACGATCTCGAAGGGTGAAGACTATTCCGCCGTCAATGTATTGATGCCGCGCGACAGGTTTCCGGAAGCGCTGAGAACGCTAAGGCAGGAATACAGCGTATCGGCCGTAGTGAGAAGCGAAGTTAAGCAATTTGTCCAATGAATTTTCCTTCAAAAAGGTATTGCGCTTGTGTGCCCCGAAAAATAACCTGCATGTATTGCGAAAATATTTTATATTAACGGAGGCGGTGGGCCGTTAGCTCAGTTGGTAGAGCAGCTGACTCTTAATGAGCAAAAATGATGTCTCTTGAAAAGCCATGAAATTCCTAATCCCCTTTTAAAATAGCGTTTTACCCTATAAATAAAGGCTAATACCGCTTCATGTTTTCTCATTGCTTTTCACCTTATTTGCCGTAAAATGCCAGCCAAAAATGACAATTGGTCACGGCTAGCGGTAGACGGACCCGGTAGGAAAACGTAATGGAGTAACCAAATGGTGTTCACAGACAGCAAACTAAGAAGCCTCAGGTCGAAAAAAGAGCGGTTCATAATCTGGGAAGACGGTAAAACCGGCTTGGGTGTCCGCGTATCACCTACCGGGCGCAAATCGTTTGTCTACATGTATCGTTATCAAAATACTGCCCGAATGATGACCATGGGAACCTATCCGCAAATTGGCCTTGCGTCCGCACGTTTAAAAGCGGCCCAAGCTAAGGGGCTACTCTCAAGGGGAACGGATCCGGGCAAGTTGTGGGTTGAAGTTAAAGCTAAAGAGCGCGAAGCTGAAACCATCCGGAATTTGGCGGACGAATACCTTGAAAAATGGGCCAAGCCCCGCAAACGAAGCTGGCGCGAAGATGAACGCATACTTGATTATGATGTCCTGCCCGTATGGGGCAAGAAAAAGGCAAAGGATGTCCGGCGCAAAGATGTAATCAAGTTACTCGATATGATAGTAGCGCGCCAAGCCCCGATAATGGCGAACAGGACATTGGCGGTTATTCGCGGAAGCGGCGGCGTCCGAAAACTTCGATGGGGAGGCAAGGGCCGGGGAGATTTGGTTATTGACCATATACGCAAAAAGCCAAGCGGAAAACATATCGCTTGATATGATTCGCTCATTGCGAAAGGAGATCGAGTAATGAAAAAGCGCGACATCGGAAAGGAAATCCTGCAAGGCGTCCGGGACATTAAAGCCGGAAAAGGCAGGCGGTTCAAGGTGGAGCTCCCTACAGACGTTCAGGCGATCCGGCGGCGGCTTGGTTTAAGCCAGTCCGCGTTTGCGGCGTTACTTGGCGTAAGCGTGCGGACTTTGCAGGACTGGGAGCAGGGAAGGCGCAAACCTTCCGGCCCTGCTTACGCGCTTTTACGTGTAGCCACACGGCACCCGAAGGCGCTGGTTAGCTGATACATATTGCCGGACCCGGGCACGATCGGCTGAAAAGCGGTTTACCCTGACCGCACGACCTGATGAAATAACAAGGGCGCGAAAGGCGGCGCATGAACGATAAGAATTATCCAAAGACCTTTACTCTTTATCAAATCGTAGTACAGCTTCACGATAAAAACCTGATGAAGATATTACGTCACAAGAAGAACGCTCCTTGCTGGATAATCTGATTCCGGTAGTTTCTGCCTATCCCTTTTGTCATTTAACCCGGATTATTCATGAAATGTCCCCTCCTTTTCAAGGAGGGGAATTGAAGGGGTGGTTTTCCTTTTTGTTTTAACCCTTCCGCCGCTTACGCGGCGCCTTCCCTTGAAAAGGGAAGGACATTCCGAAAATACACTCTGTCTTTTTGCGCAATTCCTGAAATGCGTGCAAGCAGCATA
>JBHHVT010000102.1:0-8666 GCA_046754425.1 Nitrospinota bacterium
CCTTCAATTCCCCTCCTTGAAAAGGAGGGGACATTTCATGAATAATCCGGGCTAGCGCCAGCATATCGCAGCCTCCCGCAGTGTGGTCAACCGCCGGCCATCATGGTAACGATTTCAATGTTGTCACCGTCCTTGACGCGCGTTGATTCGTAACGCTCCCGTTCAAGCGGCTCGAGGTTGTATTCGATAACGACATGTTTTTCGGACAGACCGATGCTTTTTACAAGTTCGGTAAGAGTCAGCGATTCGTCAAGCTCTCTTGTTTTGCCGTTAACTGTAATCGTCATGACTCGATTTTGTTTAGCTCCATCTCCCAGTCCTTGAAATGGAAATCGTAACCCATCCTGAACAGCGTTTCAGTAAGATCGGCAAGGCTCCTTTTGTCTCCTATTGAGAACTGTTCCAGCAGATCGCCGCCTTCCTCAACGTAACCGCCGGGGGTGGTTTTTGATTCGACGCTTAAGTGCGTAATGCAGATATTCGCCATGCCGTCGCGAAACGGTGGCTCCTCGCGGGTTGAAAGGTTGATTGCGATCTCCGGAAAGGCGAGCCGAAAAGCCATCAGTATCTGCGCGTACCTTGTGTCGCTTACGTTATGAAAGTTATTTTCAGCGCCGTAGGCAAGGGTCAGCCGTGGGATAGACATCGAAAACTCAACCTCCCAGTGTTCTTTTTTCAAGTGGTTAATGTGGCTGTAAAGGCAAAGCGCCTCGTACAGAGGGTCGTATAACCCCGCAAGGAAACCGAGCGTTATCTGTTTGAAGCCCGCTTCAATGGCTCGCTCGGCTCCGCCCAGTCGGAACGGGTAGTCCGCCTTTTGTCCTTCGGGATGCACTTTCGCGTATGTTTTCCGGTGGTATGTTTCCTGATAGAGGACGAAACTCTGCGCGCCTGACCTTGCAAGAAGAGCCGCGCTTTTATCATCAAGCGCACCCAATTCCACGGCGATGGATTGGAAACCGATCTCCCTTGCCGTCTCTACAGCGGCGGCTAGATATTGCGAGTTTTTAAAATCGTGAAGCTCGCCGGATACCAGCAGGATGTTACGAAAACCTTTTTCATATATTCCATTCAGTTCGTTTTTGATTTCGCCGGTGGAAAGTGTTTTGCGTTTTACACGGTTATTTTTGCTGAAGCCGCAGTATTTGCAGACGTTGTGGCATGCGCTGGAAAGGTAAAGCGGTATGTACAGTCCTTTCACGCGGCCAAATCGCACACCGGTAAGAAATTTGGCTTTAGCGGCAAGCCTTTCAATAAACTCCGCTCCGCCGTCGCAGGTAACAAGGGCGCTAAAATCGCTTATGGACAGCGTCTCCTTATCGATTGCTTTTAGCGAGTCGGCCTTGGTGTGCCGGTTGGCCAAAAGGCTCGATATTTCCTTATCGCTTATTGAAAAAGCCATCTCGATTCGTATTTAACTTCCCAGAAAACCGGTGAGCGGGCTGGACGCTTCACCCTTGTTTTTCTTTTCTCCCATACCGGACTCATACGCCGTCCTTCCCGCTTCGACCGCCTGCCGGAAGGCGGCGGCCATCCGCACCGGCTCGCCGGCGGCCGCGATGGCGCTGTTTACCAGAACGGCGTCCGCGCCTATCTCCATCGCCAGCGCCGCATGGGACGGACTACCCAGCCCCGCGTCGACGACTACCGGCACACTGCAGATGTCGATAATTATCTTTATCATGTCGAGCGTTTTAACGCCCTTATTCGAGCCTATCGGCGAGCCTAGGGGCATTACGGTGGCGCACCCTATTTCTTCCAGCCGTTTTGCGAGAATGGGGTCAGCGTTGATATACGGCATTACGATGAAGTTATCCTTTACGAGCCGTTCGGCCGCTTTCAGCGTTTCCACCGGGTCCGGCAGAAGATAAACGGGGTCGGGGATGACCTCCAGTTTAATCCAGTCCGTCCGCGCCGCCATCCTGCACAGCCTGGCAATCCGCACCGCTTCGTCCGCGTTCCGCGCACCGGAGCTGTTCGGCAGAAGTTTCACTCCCTCCGGCACAAAATCGACTATCCCCTTTGACTTGCTGGTAAGGTCCACGCGTCTTAGAGACACAGTGGCCATATCCGTACCGGATGCGACCAGGGCGTCGTGCATGAGTTGGTTCGAGGCAAACTTGCCGCTTCCGACAAAAAGGCGGCTTTTAAACTTTTCTCCAGCTATCTCCAGCATATTGCGGTTCCTCTAGCAAGTTTGTTTATAAGGCGAACTGAAAGATTAGTGCCGGCGGCAGGAGTTTATCGAAATTGAACAGGCTCTCCTTTCGCCGGTATTATCCGGTTCAAGTTCTAAGGGTTCCCCTGTGTGCAAGGTCTCAGCCCGTTCTTCGGGCACCCCTGATTTGTTCAATTATAGCCTCTAATTATGGACGCAAGTCAATAGGCCGCGGCGGCGACACAAACGTTTCCATAGGTTATGTTATATTAATCAGCCGTAGGCGTTCCTTTAAGTCACTAACAGTAGACCTGGGTAGTTTATGGACGATGTATTGCCAAGCGACCGTGAACCTGCGCTGCGTGTACTCGCAATGCCGGCGGATTCCAACGCCCAGGGAGACATATTTGGCGGATGGGTGATGTCTCAGGTGGACGTGGCGGGAGCGGTAGAGGCGGTGCGGCGCGCAAAGGGCAGGGTGGCGACGGTAGCGGTTAACTCATTCCAGTTTAAAAAGCCGGTTTTTATCGGCGATCTGGTTAGCTGTTACGCCACAGTTCTTAAGGTGGGCAGGACTTCGATAACGGTGCATGTGGAGGTTTACTCGCAGAGGCGTTTCGGACAGGAAGAGACGGTAAAGGTTACTGAGGCGAATATTGTTTACGTTGCCGTGGATGATAACCGCCTTCCCCGCGAGGTGCCGATGGACTAAAATGAAAGGTTCGGTGCGAAGTTGAACTATTTATTTCGGATATATTTATAAAGGGCGATGTGTAAGGGGCATAAATGGATTCTACAACATACACACACTACATAGATTTTGCGTATACGACTCTTTTGATGCTATGGGGCGGCAGCCTTGTCGGTATCGGGTTGATAACGGTTCCGTTTATTTTTCACTTTTTCGAATCGACAACGGAGGCTGCGAAACTGACGTCGCAAATTTTCCGGCGGCAGGATCTTTTGATCCGTGTAATGGCAGTTTGCATGCTTATTCTGTTTTACTTCAAAAGCAAGCTGGACTACACCTACCAGTACGGCGAATGGGTGGTGTATGTTGGGGTTCTGCACTTTTTCATTGCTTACAAGGTTATTTCAAGAAGATTGTGGAAGATCAGGGAAAAAATCGAAACATTCGATACACCAGTGGGCGACAATCCAATGCGTAAAAAGTTCAACAGATGGCACATGGCCGCGAGAATTCTTTACACCGGCCAGATAGCGGGGGTTGTTTTGCTTCTGTACCTTCACGCATTCGGTCTGTAACCGCCTGCAAGGTGGCCGGACTTACTTTTCCAATAGGCGGTTAATTACCGACAGGAGTATGCCGAGGTCGAGAGGTTTTTGAATATACTCGAACGCCCCCAGGTCGTGTAATGTGCGGATATATGTTTCGATGTCGGGGTGCGCGGTTATCAGCATAAAAGGGACCGCGTTATTGTCCTTGCGCAGAGTCTCAAGGAGAGTAACGCCGTCCATCGGGTTCATGTGAATATCGCTGATTATGAGGTCTATCTTATTATCCGCCAATATTTTCAGAGCTTCGGTTCCATCGGTTGCGGTGAACGCGGTGAAATTTTGAGATTGAACGAAGTCCTCCAGCACCTGAAGCGTAAGTTTTTCGTCTTCGCAGATAAGGATGTTAGGCATGGCGCGCGTTTTTAAATTCCGCCCCGGGCGCTTACAAGCCCGGGGCGGATAATGTTACTCCTAGATGTCAAAATAAAGTGAGAACTCAACCGGGTTCGGCTCCATTTTAACAGCATCGATCTCGTTTGTCCGCTTGTAGTCGATCCATGTTTCAATTACGTCCTCGGTAAAGACATCCCCTTTAAGAAGGAATTCATTGTCTTTTTCCAACTCATTGAGGGCCTCTTCGAGCGTACCGGGCAGTGACGGTATCTCCGCCAGTTCTTCCGGTGAAAGCCCGTATATATCCTTATCGAGCGGATCGCCCGGATCAATCTTGTTCTGGATTCCATCCATGCCGGCCATCGCCATGGCTGAAAACGCCAGGTAAGGATTGCAAGATGGGTCGGGGAAGCGGCATTCAAGCCGTTTCGCTTTCGGACTGGGTGAATACATCGGGATTCGTACGGCCGCGGAGCGGTTCCTGCTGGAGTATGCCAGATTGACAGGCGCCTCGAAACCGGGTATCAGCCGCTTGTAAGAGTTGGTCGTGGGCGCCGCCAGCGCCGCCAGCGCTTTGGCGTGCTTGAGGATACCGCCGATGTAGTTGAGCGCCAGTTCACTAAGGCCGCCGTAACCGTTACCCGCAAAGAGCGGCTTGCCGTCCTTCCAGATAGACTGGTGTGTGTGCATTCCCGAACCGTTATCGCCCAATACCGGCTTCGGCATGAATGTAACGGTTTTGTTGTTACGGTACGCCACGTTTTTAATAATGTATTTATAAAGCATCAGCTTGTCGGCCATCTCGACTAGAGGCGAGAAGCGCATGTCTATTTCCGCCTGTCCGGCCGTTCCCACTTCGTGGTGATGGCATTCAACCTGAATTCCGCACTCTTCCAGAACGCCGACCATTTCATTGCGGAGGTTGTACGTCGCGTCGGTCGGCGGAACGGGGAAGTAGCCCTCCTTATACCTCGGTTTGTAACCGAGGTTCGGATTTTCCTCGCGTCCCGTGTTCCACTGCGCTTCCACCGAATCCACATAAAAGTAAGAGCGTCCGGGCGCCGTTTCGTAGCGCACGTCGTCGAATATGAAAAACTCCGCTTCAGGACCCATAAAAATGGTATCGCCGATTCCGCTGGACTTAAGGTAGGCCTCGGCCTTTTGCGCAACGAAACGCGGGTCGCGTGTATAACCTTCGCGGGTAATCGGGTCTACGATGTTGCAGACCAGACTCAGCGTTTTTCGTTCGTAGAAAGGGTCCAGCACCATGGTTGACGGATCCGGGACAATCATCATGTCGGACGCGTGGATCGGCTGCCATCCCCGTATGGAGGAGCCGTCGAAACCCAACCCTTCCTCGAATGTTCCTTCGTCAATTTCGGATACCGGGTATGAGGTGTGCTGCCATAGGCCCGGGAAATCCATGAACTTCATATCCACCGATTTGATATCGTTGTCCTTGATAAACTTCAGGACGTCTTTCGCAGTTTTTGCCATCAACCCAATTCCTCCATTAATTTAGTTAAATGATTATTACGTTTTCAGACCACTGGTTTTCGACCAACAGTCTTCAGCCGATTTTTCCCTTAATACCCGACTGCCCCCAAATGTCATCGCAAAGTTTACCATACTGTTTATTTTAAGGCTGAACATTTTTCTTACGCGTACCGCCATCGTACGGACGCCGGGTTAGTCCATCTTTCCACCCCCTTTTTCCTCCAATTCTTTAATCAGTCGTTCGAGTTCCAGTTTATTGCGGGCCAGTTCGTAGAAGCCGTGCCACTGGGCGTAGTCGGCGCCCATCATGAAAACTCCGGCTCTCGCCCTGCGCCCCTCGTGGTGCCAGAACTCGAAGAACTTGAACTCAAGCTCTTCGTCGAACTTTTCCTTTGTAAGCAGTCCGTCCGCGTAAAGTTTGTCCATTAAAGCTTTTATCGGATCGAAGAACTTTTCGTTATAAAGCTTTATCGCGTCGTCTCCCTGCTGGTAGAAACCCTTCACCCAGTTGGCGGAATGGCAGTTTTTACAGACTTTTTGCATTGTCTCCCTGTTTTTTCTCCAGTTTTCACGCGGTTCGCTTCTCGGTTTTGCCAGCCACCACGAAAGCCTGTCGCTTACGTTATGCGTAGTTTCCACGCTTCCGATGCCGGACATATGGCAGGTGGCGCAAGTCGGCGCGCGGTAATATTGCGTGTCCCAGTTACTGCCGGCTATATCCCAGTTCCAGTCATCTTTTTCATTTGTGTAGATGACGCCGTGTTTCGATTCCATGTAAATCTCTATATGCGGATGGTCGGGCCCGATATGGCACGTTCCGCAGGTTTCGGGTTTTCTCGCTTCGCCGATGGAAAACCGATGCCTTGTGTGACATGCGGTGCAGGAGCCTTTACTGCCGTCCGGGTTTACCCTTCCTATACCGGTATTGGGCCAACTGTCGGCGGTAAGCGTACCTCCCTTGCCAAGTTTGATTTCGGACCCATGGCACTTTTCGCAGCCTACTATCGCGGCCTGCCTCCCCTCCACCTTGTATCCCAATACGTTATCCATAATCCGCCCTTCGGGGGTTTTTTTACTTAAAAAGGTCGCCGCTTTGGCGTGGTGGCTGTCTTGGAATTGCCTTACCTCAGACGGATGGCAGCGTGAACAGTCCCTGGGACTAGCGATGACCGCGATTAGCGCCCCTTCATGTTCCTGTGCGTCCAGATCGGTTTTTTCCGCCTTGTGGCAGTCGTAGCAGGTGACGCGGGCGCGGGCATGCTGGCTGTCTTTCCAATCGTTTACTACTCCGGGTGATTCTTTCGTGTGGCACGTTATACACCTGTCGGCTATAAGCAACTCCCGTTCGCGCACGAGGCTCTGGCCGGCCTCTGATACGGCGCTAAAAACGGATGCCAGGAGAAGAAGTGTAAAAATTAACCTAATTGTTTTTGTCATATTGTATCTCCCTTAATGTATTAGCCGAAATAAATCCTGTTTTGATGGACTAGCTGTTTGTGGCAATCGACACATCTGCCTTTTTCGCCCGCTTTTAATCTTGAGTGCGCCAGGAAACCGCCGCGCGGCAGTCCCGAGGGAAACGGGTTTTTGTGGCAAGACTTGCATGAATCATCCGTTATATTTCCGGCCGCCGCTTCCGAAAGCTTTTTCCGGTCAAGGTTTTCCGGATCGCCGAAATAATGCGCTAATGTATCTCTTATCCCGAAATATATCTTTGCCTTCATTTTCGGCAAAAACGACGGCGGAAGGTGACAGTCCGCGCATTCCGCCACCACCCCCGTGCTGTTGTCGTAGTGGGACGATGTCTGCCATTCACGAAACGAAGGTGACATTTCGTGACAGTTGACACTGCAAAAATCCACGGATGACGTAAATCCCGTCGACCAGGTAATGAATACGTAGAAAAGCGATATGGAAAGTGTCGTCCCTACCGCCGTGAAAAGAACAAGCGTTCGGTTGCTTTTTTTAAGAACTTTGAGATCCGTAATTCCACGAAGCCGGGTCCTTTGCTGTTTTCGGCGGTCAATTCCCTTGGGCGCTTTTGTAAGGCCGCTGTCTTCCACGGCTTCTCCTAATGCGTCGAAGTAACAGGGAAATCGGGGTATGAGGATGCGCCGTGTTCACTGAAATCAAGACCGTGGTGCTCGTTTTCTTCCGATACCCTAAGCCCCACCCATGAATCAATCAGCCGGAACGACACGTACATTGCCGGAAAAACCCAGAAAAAAGCGGCCGCTATCCCGATAAGCTGTACACCAATTATTTTTCCGGAAAACAGGTTCCCGCTGTTGAATAGACCGGCGGCCAGCGTGCCCCAGGCACCGCACACACCGTGAACCGATATGGCGCCTACCGGATCGTCAATCTTTAATCGATCGAATAACGCCACTGAAATCACCACCACGACACCCGCGATCGCCCCGGTAATTACCGCAAACACCGGCGAAAGGTTCGCACATCCGGCGGTTATGCCGACCAGTCCCGCCAACGCGCCGTTCAGGCTTATTCCGACATCCGGTATGCCGTACCGCACCCAGGCGGTCAGCATGGCAAACAGCGCGCCCGCCGCCGCCGACAGGGTTGTATTAACCGCTATAAGGGCGATGTCCGTATTTCCGGACGTTGTGCTTCCCGCGTTGAAACCGTACCAGCCGAACCAGAGTATCATCACACCCAGCGCGGCAAGAGGGAGGTTATGGCCCGGTATCGGCCTTACTTTTCCATCGTTCAGGAATTTGCCGATGCGCGGTCCCACTACTATCGCGCCGGCAAGCGCGGCCCACCCGCCGACACTGTGAACGACCGTCGAGCCGGCAAAATCTATGAAGCCCATCTTTTCCAGCCAGCCGGAGCCGTGGTACAGACTCCCCCACGCCCAACTCCCGAATACCGGATAAACCACGGCGGAAATCACAACCGTGTAACAAAGATAACCGACGAACTTTGTCCGCTCGGCCATTGTGCCGGACACTATGGTCGCCGCCGTGGCCGCAAACACAACCTGAAACATCCAAAAGGCGTATAGCCACGGGTCGCCGTCCTTTATGAAATCGCTAAGGAAAAAACCGTCCGTGCCGAACCAGCCGGTAGTCGTGACGCCGAACATTAGACCAAATCCGATAGTCCAGTACGAAAGCGACCCTATGCAAAAATCCATCAGGTTTTTCATGATGATGTTGGAGGCGTTTTTCGCCCTTGTAAATCCCAGCTCCACCATGGCGAATCCGGCTTGCATGAAAAAGACCAAAAACGCCGCAACCAGCGTCCAGACAAAGTTGAGGTTTTGCTGCACGTCCGATGCGCTTGGAATCTCAAGAGCGTAGGAAAGTTCAACCTGTGAAAACACTACGATCAGACAGATAATATATGCTCGTTTCAT
>JBHHVT010000103.1:0-8657 GCA_046754425.1 Nitrospinota bacterium
TCAATTCCCCTCCTTGAAAAGGAGGGGACATTTCATGAATAATCCGGGCTAAAAAAGAGACCAAAATACATTTTCAAGTAAAAAATGGTAGACTTGCGACGTTGTGAACGGCGCTCCTAAACAGAAGCTGGATGTAAGGGGGATAGCTATGTATCTACTCCTCACATTCGGAATCACGTATTCCGTAATATTCCTTTTATGGCTTAATGGTTTTTCGCTTGGGGGGAAACATCCATTATATGCAAACATGGCTCTGGCGTTCATAATGTTCCTTCCCGCCATCTCCGCTTACATCGTAAGGGAATATGTCACCGGGGAAAAACAGTCGGATGCGGGATTTTCAGCCGGGCCTTTTAAATACTATATACAAGTTTACTTTTTGATACCGGCCCTATTCGTTATTGTTTATGGGCTTACTGCCGTTTTTATACAGGCTCCGGATTTTGCTTCGTATTACACACTGCACACAGCGGAAGGCAATTTTGAAGTGCCTATAGTTCAATTAGTGACAGGCGTTATACTCACTACCTTCCTTACGGCGCCGCTAGTAAACTCCCTTCACGCTTTTGGACAGGAGTTCGGGTGGAGGGGATTTCTCCTTCCGAAACTTCTTCCGCTTGGCAAAAGGAAAGCGCTCGTTATATCCGGCGCGATATGGGGGTTGTGGTACGGTCCCTTCGTTTTTGTAGGATTGCATTATTCAGACAACCTCCTGCAGGGAGCGGTCATGTTTACGGTCTTTACAATGGTTTTGGGAATCTATATTGGTTACCTGAGGCTTGTTTCGGGCAGTGTATTTCTTGCGTCTTTTGCTCACGGCGTTTTCAATGCTCAGTTTTATGGTCCGTGGAAACCGTTTTTTCCAGGCCTTGATTTATATCTCGGCGGGATAACAGGTATTCTGGGAATTGCGGTATTTTTAGTTTTGGCCGTCTGGATACTGTTTAGAAGCCTTCCGCGAATACTGTAAAAACACTGACATTTAAAGGGAATCAGTTGCTTCCTCTTTTTTGGCGGTTATTCGATAGCTGATATCGCGCTCTTGCAGGCTTTTATTTTGGCTTCATTACCGGCTTTTTTTAGGGCATTCCTTGCATCACCGTATTCGCCATGGAAGATTAACGCAGCTGCCATATCAAGATGTTGCTTGAGAGACTTTGATTCATTCTTGCATTCCTGCTTCTTAACGGCGGCAATAGACTTTGACCATTTATCCCTAATTTCCATATCACTCATTGCATAAACCTGCCCTGAAATTAATAAAAGGGATGCAACCTGAAAAACAATTCCGCGTTTCAAATTCATATATGTCGCTTCAAGCGCTATCGGAAGCAGACTATGGATATGCGCGGCACAGATGTCCACATCGCTTTTAATTTTACTATTGTCATTAGTCTTGCTTCCGTCCCCCTCATTAAATGCTTTCCTGCTATTTTTTTTTAAAAACATTTTTATCAGGCTAAATTATATCTTACTTTCGACTAACTTTAGCCAGGATTATTAAGAAGGGGGCTGGGGGTGGCTATTCCTTTTGCTCGCACCGGCCGCTCCGGCCGCTGAAACGCGGCATGACCTGTTATTGAAATTTAAAATTAAGAAGACGCCCGGTTTTCACCGGGCGCCTTTAGGAATGATTAGGAAAAAACTAGATGTTCACAACGAACATCAGGTAGCCCCAAGTGGGATCTTTTGAATTGTCAGTCCCGTTGACAGCCTTGAAACGCTCCTTCACGGCATCGCCCTTCTGGAACATTGAGTAGCCGCCTATAATCTTCATGCTATCGCTGTAGGGATATACAACGGTCAAGTCGATCTCTGAACCGGCCGCGGTTTCCTTATACGCCGCGTTGCCGCCGCCTATTGGGCCGCCGTTGTTTGTAGTCCCGACCACGTTAAGCCATTTGCCCTTGGACTCGGCCAGTGCGAGCATGTGGTATGTCAGCTTCACAACTGCCTTGCCGTCGCCCGGCTTGGTCTTCAGCTGTAACTGGATGTCGGACATATTGCCCCAGCTAAAGTAGTCCATGAAACCATAGTGAGCGTGGTTTGTGTGGTATGGGAACACGAAATCCTTGTGGGTTGTAGCATCAGAACCGTCGTCGCCGCTGCCGGCATCGTATTCAACGCCGATGCGCGTGCTCCACTGATCCAGCGAATAACCGACTTTTGCCGCCAGGGCGTTCGCTGACTGCGTAACGTTCTTTGCCCAGTCGCCGCCCTGGCTTGCGTACTCAAGGGTGTAGTCTATGGGAGCAAACTTTCCATTAATGCGGGCGCCTGTAGTGGTGACATTTCTTTCGCCTGCATTATCCGTCCATGCCAGGTAGTAGACATCTAGATTGTTCCCGGCGATTTTCCACATGGAGTACACTCCCTGAAGGTTTGTCTCCGTGGTTCCCGCAGCTTTTCCACTGGCAGTGTTTGCGCTCAACTCAGCTTCCTTGGAGGAGAAGAGGTCTATCTGCCCCAGGTCTTGAATTTTGTACGTCACCTTGAACGCATCGTGCGTTCGTGCGCGGTCCTGCCAGCCCAGATGACCGAGCAGACGCTGGTCGCCGTAAACAAGCGTCTGGCGTCCCATTTTAAGGCTCAACCCTTCAACAAAAAAGTCATTCACCTGTACGTACGCCTGGTAGAGGTCCAGTGCATTCGCGTCGGCGCCTTCTGTCGCTGTCGAGACGTTGCCTGTTTCACCCCACACACGCGCGTCCTGTGCCTGGATGAAATATTTTATGCTGTCGTCTGTTTCGCCACCGATGCTGAAGCGGATGCGCTGGCCTATGAAACCAGCGTTGCTGCCATCCTGGAAAAACTTGTTGTTGTGGAACTCAGGGCGAAATCGAAGCTGACCTTTAATTTCCGGCTCCCCTGCCCCTGCCGCTGATAGCGGGATCAAAGTAAAAGCAATCAGGGTTAGTAGAACAAAAAGTGTGCGCATAAAAAAACCTCCTCGCGTTATTTTCGGAAACGGAAATAGTTCAATTAGTTTTTAAAAATATCTTGGTCTGGTATTCAAATTTTTGACCCCCTCTCCTTCCCGCCCGCCCTAAACTTATAAGACAGGCAATTATTAAATTATTATTAAATACTTGTGCAAGAAATAAATTGGAACATGTTATTGAATTCATAATTTGCGGCACAGTTTTTCCTCCAACATGCTTTTAAAGTCCAAAGATTCCAGCGCGGTTGCTACAGAAAATACCTGACGGCTTTTCGGCCGGGATTTCCTTAATAAGCTCTAAAGTTCGCGTGTCATAAATGAGTACTTTATTGTCGCCGTTTGATGATAGGTAAGCCGCTCTTCCCTTTGGCGTAAATCCAATGTGGAAAATCTTTTTGCCGGGTGTAAGCGTCTTTATAACTTTTTGCGATTGTACATCGATGATTTGAACCTTGTCATGATGATCTCCCATCACATAGATTGTCCATATTTGTCTCATATCGGGTCGCGCCATCGCAAAGACGGGATAGGCAAGAAGAGGGATGAACTTTTTAGCCTGCCAATTCTCCATGTCAATGACGGCCAGGCCCGAACCGCCCACAATAGGCGCGAATAAATTATTTCCCGCCATTATCCAGCCTTCCAGATGAGGAATTTTGAGTATGGGCGGCTTGTCCCCCGAACCTTTTGGACGAGGGAGTGGAATCCGGGTTATTTTTTCCGGATTCCAAAGGTCTAACATTGCTATCCAGTCGGAGTGAAACAGACCGACCAGATAATACCTGCCGTCCGGCGTCAGGAGCGCGTCATACGGTTTTTCTCCTATATCCTTATATTTTCTTACGACCGGGAAGTCTGGTTGTGCGGCGTCAATTACCCATATCTGGTCGGCGTCCATCAAGGAGACGATCAGGAGATTATCCGGGGCATCAACAAGTCCTACAGTTTTGGATTTATCGGCAGGTATTTTTTTCACTATTTTGAATGTTTCATCCGAAACGATAACGATGTTTCCCGGTTTATAGTTGCTTATTGCAATATACTTATTGTCTTGGGTAATCGCAAGCCCTATCGCGCTGTCGCCCACCTTAATTTTGGAAACTATTTTCAACTTTACGAGGTCGATTTTACTTAAAAAACCGTCGCGGCTAATAACGTAAGCGTATCTCCCGTCCCGTGAAAATGAAAGTGAGGCATGATGCAGAACCCCCAGTCCCGTTATCTCCCCAAGCAGATTGTGGTTTTGCGAGGCATCGATAACAAGGACGCTTCCCTTTTCCCTCTCAACGACAACCATAAGGGCGCCGGTTCCCCAGTCGCCCGCAAAAGAGTTAGCCGTGAAAAATAAAAGAAGGCTCGGAATCAACGTTTTGTATTTCATTGAACGTTACCTGTCCTATCTCTTCGTCGGTAATGTAGCATGATGGATCGCTCTCCCACATATCGCCGGTTTTTCGGTACGCGCGCGTTCGGTTGCTTCCTCCGCAAACGTTTATCCATGCGCATTCACCGCATCTGCCCTTAAGCCCGCGAGGTCTCTTTCTTAAAAGTTTCAACTTTTCATTATCGTTTTCGAACCATATTTTTCCAAACTCCGCGTCCAATACATTGCCAAGATTAATGTCATACATAAGGGGGTCCGGATGCACGTTTCCGCGAGGATCAATATTTGCGATGCCTATGCCGGTACTGTTGCCTCCCCATCTCTGAAGTATCGGTAAAAGCCGATTGGCATTGACAGGGTTTTCTGCCATAAGTTTCAACAACACGAAAACGGCATCCGCTTCGTTATTGCCCGTCACTATTTCAGTGGGATTTCCCGCTTCTACATAACTTTTTGCTTTTTTTATTACGAACTCCATTGCTTTTCGGGTTTCATATTGAGTTAGATCGTCATTTTCGTGGATACTGCCTCTACCGGAGTAAACAAGGTGTGAAAGATAAATCTTTTTTATTTCGTTTTCTTCTACAAATTCGAATATTCTCGGCAGGTCGTGAATGTTAATTTTTGTCAGTGTAAAACGGACGCCGACGCGCATACCGAGCTCTTTGCAGCGCAAAAGGCCGTCAACGGCGCGGTCAAAAGACCCTTTCACGCCTCTGAAACGATCGTGAAGTTCGCCGATACCGTCCAAACTAATGCCTACATAGTCAAATCCCGCGGAATGGATCTGCTCGGCTTCTTTCTCATCAATCATCGTTCCATTGCTTGATAGCGTTAGAAGGAAGCCTAACTCCTTGGCACGCTCCGCCAGAGCATATACATCATGGCGGAGAAGCGGCTCTCCACCTGACATTATCAACGAGAAGCAACCGGCCTTCTTTAGATCGTGGAGCACTTTATACGCCTGTTCAGTCCGAAGTTCTTTCGAGTAGTCATGGTTTTTTGATGCCGCATAACAGTGCATACACTCGAGGTTGCAGGTTCGGGTAAGGTTCCATATTACGATAGGTCCTTTTCCGGCGGCTGCGTGATTGGCCCTCTTTTTACCTGGGCTTCCGTTAAGTAGCCTTAAATAGCTAGTCACTCTAAACATACTCAGTTACTTCCCCTCCTGAAGGTTAGTATATAAGCTACGATATTATCCATATCCTCTCCGCTTAGCTTTATGTGAGACATTGAGCTGCGCTTGTACCCGTGTTTTTTTGCGTCGGCTTTTGGATTGAGAATATGCATTCGGATTTCGGCAGGTGTTCGCTTTTCTGCTATCTCCTTAAACGACGGACCAAACGCCTCGTAGACCTGATGGTGGCACCCCATGCAATAGTTTTCAAAAACCTCTTGACCACGGCTCTTGACTTTTGTTTTCCTTTCAACTCCCATGCTGAAAGCCGGGAATGTCTTATTAGTAGAATTATATTTACCAACCGGATTGTCGTACGGGATTGTTTTAACCATGCTCAAGCTCCCGGCGTCATACACCTCCACCTCGCCGCCCTTTCCGGGCACCGTTACGAGGGCGTATTTCCCCTCCTTGGTGAACTCAACGTGCATGGTTTTTCTGCCTTCACGATTTTTAATAACTTTTTTCCGGCTGAAATCGTTTTTGTCTATTAGTATCAATTCATCCGTCATTGTATCCACCCATAGGTAAGGTGTTGCGTAATGAGTGCGCACAAAAAAACCGGCCCCCGGCAGGGGAATCTCTGCCTCCATTTTAAGGCTATCCAGCGAATAAATTGTGGCCATCGGCTTTTTTATGTGGTTTACCGCGACCATCAGTTCACCGTTACGATACCAAAATGCGGCTGAAGCAAGGTGAGGAAGACCCTCTGTATGAATCTGTGCCAGTACTTTTTTCTTTTTATAGTCGTAAACGTATAGACTGTCGCTTCCTCTTTTTGTGCCTATGAGAGCGGAGCCGACGGGACTAATTGAAAAATCCTCGAAAGGGGCAGGTATTTTCTCTTTTGTCACATTAAAAGGCGGTTTGGCGTCAATTAACCAAAACTCCGGCTTTTCACGAAATGAACAGATAAAAGCATCGAGTTGTGGCAGCGAATAGAAGCCGCCGATTTTGTCAGGCGTAGCTATTTCATGTATCGGTTTCATGCTCCCGTCAAAGAAAACTATATTTCTTGGAAGTTGATTCGCCACTGCAATAATTTCGTTATCGGGAGCAACTGCTATGGAGCGTGTATAAATCCCGGCTTTAAACCTCAGTTCGGTGGTCAGACCTTGTACGTCGAATCTGGTCACTATTCCATCTCTTGAAACGGAGTAGATTTTCTTTAAATCATAGGAAAATTTCGGGCCTCCGTGGACGTTGCCCACATAGAATTTGGCCAGCTCCGACAGTGTCTCTCCATCCAACACTATGAGACTTTTCGTACCCCTTTCCATTACCAGTGTAATATTTGTCAGATCTGCCGAATTTTTTTTGGGCGATTGATTATCAGGCAGTGACCGGCTCTTCAAGATGTCATCGAAGCTCCATTCCGGGCGATCCACCGGAGTTTTGATATAAGCGACGATCTCATTGATCTGCGCATCTGTAAGCTTATTCTTGAAAGCTCGCATCCGGGTTGCCGGAAGTCCCTCGCTGATTACACTGGCCAGTCTCTTTGCATTTTTCCTTGAGTAGAGGCCGGGTATAAGAGGCGGCGCGGTAAGCCCCACCCTTTTGGTATGATGGCAGTCCGCGCAATTATCCGCATAGAGCTTAGCGCCGTTGCTGTCGGCCATTGTTGTATCTACTATATTCACAGTAATAACAAGGCAAATAACTGACGCAAACGTAGTTAACGCGATTCTCACGACACACCTCGTGCAGGAAAATGCGGGATGGCAACATCCCGCATTTCATAAAGCCAATTCGTTAATGCGCGTTAATAAATATCGTGCATGGTGTTATAGACGTTGAACTTTCCGGTCGGGGTACGAAGGCCAGTAATCCGTTTTTTCACTTTGAGAGTCTTGTCGTCGTAGATAACGATTTCACCGTCGTTGTCCCACAGACTAACCCATACCTCTGTGCCATCTTTGTTGTATTCCTGGTGGACGGCTCGCCCATGATCCCCAATCTCGAAGCATATTGGTTTTGCGGTGAGGTTGGCCTTTTTAAATACGCACATGGAGCGCATCGACTTATTGTCGGTATTTAACGGCATATCTACCCATACATTTTCGCTTTTTGGATGTGTTTTAAGGAAGAGCCCTCCGCCTCCCTCAAGTCCCATGCCGAGTTCCGTCATGTCAATCGAATGCACGACTTTCCATGCGTACTGCGGGTGACCTTTGGGATCGGAACCCCATACGGAAAGCCTTAATTCGCCAATGTGCACTGTGGCGCTTACCGGGCCATACTTGGGATCCACCCAGTTTGCGCCGCGACCGGGGTGCGGTATCTTGCCTACTTTAAACGCGGCGACTTTCTTTCTCTTTTTCGTATCAATGACGACCATAGTATTCCGCTTGTTAGCGGCAGGCATGTAGTAGCGGTGGGTCGCATCCCAGCCGCCGTCGTGGAGGAACCGTTCCGCCTCAGTCTGTGTTATTTTGAGATTTTCAATATCGGAGTAATCCACCAGCCACAGGTAGCCGGTCTCCTTGATATTTAAAAGCCATTCGGGTGTGTAATGCGAAGAGACTATCGCGGCAACGCGTGGCTCCGGATGATATTCATTGGTGTCGTAAGTATAGCTGCGAGTGCTTACCACCTTTAACGGTTCGAGATTCTCTCCGTTCAGTACCACGAAGTGCGGCGGCCAGTAGCAGCCCACTACAGCAAGCTTGTCCTCGTACCCTTTGTACTTGCTGGTATCAACCGAGCGTGCCTCGGAACAGGTTTTAACTTCGGCTACTTTATTGGGCTTTTTTGCCCAGAGGTCGTACATGCCCACTTTGCCGTCTCGCCCGATCGAGAAAAAGTATCGTCCGCTTGCCGAAGAGCGGAGTATGTGCACGGCGAAACCCGAATCCAATATGGTGATTATTTCCTTTGTATCGCCGTCTATGATTGCCACTTTGCCGGCGTCGCGAAGGACCACTCCGAAGAAATTCTTCCAGTTTCGATTGTGTTCCGGTTTTGTGGGCCGCTTGCTTACCGGGACATAAACCTTCCATGTTTTTTTCATATCCCCAAGCGATAACTCAGGCGGCGCAACAGGCGGATGCTGGATATATCTTGCAAGGAGGTTAGCTTCCTCTTCGGTGAGGATGCCGGATTCCACCCAAGCGGGCATGCCGCCGTCTGTTCCGTTGGCTATAAAAGCC
>JBHHVT010000104.1:0-8534 GCA_046754425.1 Nitrospinota bacterium
CCAGCGGTAACGGGCGCTCGGCAAAAAAAGTTCGCGTCTTAGCGTGATGGAGCTTTCGGTCGTTGATACATTTCGCACTATACGCGGCGCGCTTCCCCTTATCTCCTGCAGGACGAAGTAGTAGGTTTTTACTCCCTCCACCGGCTCCCAGCTAAAACTCATTTCGCGCCGTGTCGCGTTTATCCGCATCTTCGCCGGCCGCACGGAAACCTTTTTCCCGGTTACGCCGAAATAATATAGCGGCAGGGAGTCGGCCTTTTTTTGATAGATCGTGTAGTGCGGCGTTCTGCCGGTAACCGTAACCTCCGGCGCGGCCAAACCGTAGCTAACCGCAAACCACAACAGCGCGGCGGCCGCGTATGCCGGAAGCGGCGCGGCTATCCATCGCGGCAGACGCAACTGCCGCGTGGTTTTCAGGTTACGGCGCGGTTGAAGGTCAAGCGCGGCGTCTCTGAATTTTGCCGGTGCCGCCGTCTCAACGGCTCCGCGCATATCGGTCGCCTCCGCAAAATAGTAACTTGCCGCTTCGAAACATCGGTCGCATTCCCGCAGATGTTTTTGAAAAAAGTCCGGCCTCGAAGAAAAACCTTCCATATATTCGGCAATCTCATCGCCTTCCGGGCAGTCGCCGCCCGAAACATGCGGCAGGAAAAGCGTACCGCCCATGGCGGCTGTTCTTGCGCACTCCGTCTGAAACTCTTTTATAAAAACGGCGCGGTTTACGCACACGCCGCATTTGGCGAAATGTTCCGGCTGACTTTTCGCGCCGTTCATTACCGCGAGAAGTTCGCCGGTCGTTAGATGTTTCATGCTATCTCCCGTATGCCCGTCTGGGTTAGGATTTCCTTCAGTCCCTTGACGGTCAGCGTGCCGCGTCCTATCGGCGTGCTGTCCGCCATGCCGGCAACGAGTTTTTTCAGCGATTTTTCCAAAAGGTAGTAGACTTCCGACTCGGATGCGGGAATGCCGCCTGAGCCTGCCGCGGGGCCGCCTTTTTTGACAAACTCGTATATCTGCGAAGCCGTCATCTGGCGCTCGAAGTAAAGATGCAGTATCCGTCTTTCCGCGGCCGATAGCGACTTGATGGCATTTTTTAGCGCCGCAAGAAACTGTTCCAGCATTATCCGGTTTTCCGGCTCGTCCCGGCTCGACGGCGGTTCGATACCGTGTCCGTTCTCGTCGACCGCGTCGAGGGATACGAATACCGGATCGGAAATAATATCGTAACTGCCGGAGACTATAAGAGTGCGCTGCACTTCTTTAATCATCCTGTCGGTCTCGTCGGGGGGCATTCCGGTATCTGCCGCAATCTGCGCGGCGCTTTTGCGAAGCCGCAGGTTAATGCAGACCGTCTGCGCCTTTTTCGACAGTTTTCTTACCGACGCCGGCAGCCGGTTGTAGGCCGTTTTGCTAAAAGACCCTGCCATATTTCCACCTTAGCCAGTCTATGTATAATTCTTTCGAGTTGAGGATGCTCCAGACGAACGTGGAGAGGCGGCTTCCGTTGCGCGCACTGTACCGCGTTATTCTTCTTTTAAGTTTTTTCATTATCCAGATGTAGCTGTCCATCCCGTCGTCACACTCCTGCGCCCGTGAAAAAGCGGCGGAAAGACCGCCTAACCGGCGTGATACGGATACAAGCTCGCAATTCACGTCCGCGCCTCGATAACGGCAATGGCTTTCGCACCACTTCCTCGCCCGGTACAAAACCCAGCCGCTGTATCGCGATACGAACTCCTCCCATGAGGCTCCGTCTCCGGCCGCTATGCGGGAAATCAGTTGAAGATCCGTTTCGGCACTGCCGTCTTTGTGGTCGTCCGGGTTCATAGTTTTTGATTATTGGCGACCATATTGTACCCGATGAGGCCAAACCACGGGGCGTTGACCTGCCGTGAACGCTTGAAAAACCGATATTTTCCCTCATGCACTTAATTTGACGGACAGAATCAGGGAAATTCCAGTTGCGGGTGCCCCGCCTGCACGGGTGGGCGTCTGGTCCCGCGTGGGCGCGTGACTTTCACAAATAAACAGATTCGTGCAATTACCAGATGACCACCTGCGCCGGCTAATTGTCAGTGCCCACACGGTACCGCCTATGCCCGCAAGATGGCGATTTTGCCATAATATGCTGTTCGCATAGAGAACCGGCTTTACTGTTAACTTCATTCACCCGCAAGGTTGCGACTTTACCATAATTGTCAATCGACAAACCGGCCTATTTTGATGAAAAAACAGCAGTAATAAATGGCACGCTTTGTGGGTTGTTCTGTATAATGTGTGCAGACTCGGGTTAAACATTAAGTTTGTTACTTAATGATCGCCAGATTATTAAAGTTCCTCAGACGGGTAAATTCGAAGTGTACAAAATATCATGGCCGGCATAAGCGGTTTCGAATCTTACAGGCCGCGTTCAAAAATGGCACGCATGGCGCTCGGTGTGCTTACCGCTGGAGGGATAGGTTTACTGGTGTTTTTCTATATTTTTTACTACGGCCCTATCTATCCGGTGGCCGCCTGGTCGCCCGAACAGCCGATCCCGTTTTCCCATCTTGTACACGCGGGCGATAATGGAATCGACTGCCAATACTGCCACACATACGCGCGGCGGTCCGAGATGGCCGGCGTCCCGTCAGTCTCCAAATGCATGAACTGCCATAGAAACCTGAAGACAGAATCTCCGTTAATCATCGAAGTAGCAGGATATTTTGAGGAGCAAAAGCCGATAGAGTGGATAAGGGTTTACGACCTTCCGGACCACGTCTGGTTCAGCCATAAACGGCATGTTGCAAAAGATATTGCCTGTCAGGAGTGTCACGGCCCTGTGCAGACACTTGAGGTACAGACACGCGTTGTGGATCACAAAATGACTTTCTGTCTCGATTGCCACCAGAAAAACGGCGCATCGACCGACTGCTGGACGTGCCATACATAAGGATTGATTGATGGATAGACGCACTTTTATCAAAGCATCCGGCGCCGTAGCCGCGACGGGTCTGACCGGCTCGTGCGGACAGGTGGCGCAGAAGATAATCCCTTACGTAATCCCGCCTAACGAAGGGATAAACCCGGTCGAGGGTTTCTGGTACGCCACCAGCTGTCGAATGTGCGAGGCCGGGTGTGGTATTACGGTGAGAACGGTAGAAGGACGCGCAAAAAAAATCGAGGGCAACCCGAACCATCCGATTAACGCGGGCGGTGTATGCGCGCGCGGTCAAGCGGCGCTGGAGCAGCTCTACCATCCCGAAAGGCTGAAAGGACCGTTAAAGCGAAAAGGCGCGAAAGGTTCAAACAGTTTCGAGCCCATTTCATGGGACGAGGCGATGGAGATACTGTCGAAAAACCTGAAAACAGCCGGGGAAAATGGCGGAACGTTCGTATTGGCCTCGGACCCGAACGACGTTACCTCCGGAATCGCCGCCCGTATTATGGATATCGTCGGTAGTAAGGACAACTTCGCCGTACCGGATATAACGGGCAGGGAAAACCACGTTGAAGCTTCCGGAATGCTGAACAGCTCACCCGCTCTGCCTTACTACGATATGTCGCGCGCGCGTTTCGTACTAATGCTGGGCGCGGACGTTCTGGAAAACGGTTTTTCGCCGGTTCATTACGGGCGGCGTTATGGCGAGATGCGGCGCGGAGACCCGACCCATCGCGGATATATGGTCTACGCCGGGCCGAGGGTGTCGATGACGGCGGCTGTGGCGGACAAATTTATCGCGGTGAACACGGGACAGCTGGGATTGCTCGCGTTAGGCATTGCATCGGAAGTATTACAGTTTGTACTGGATAAAGACCTGCTCCCGTCGGTACCAAAGGCGACGATGGGTCTATGGCTGAAGGCGCTCGATGAACGAAGGGCGGAGAAGGTCTCCTCTGATACCGGAGTTTCCGTAAAGGATATAAAGATGCTTGCCCAACGTTTTGTGGAAGACGCGCCCGCCCTCGCCATACCCGGAGACGACGTGGCCGCGCATACGAACGGACTTCAGTCCCTGAAGGCGGTCGAGTTCCTGAACATGCTGTCGCGAGAGATAGCCAGGGAAAGAGGAGCGTTAGAGCCGAAACGGCTGCCGAGGGCGGAACACGATCTTTACGAGGAAATGCGAAATCATATCGGCGTTCCAAAATCCGCAAGGCAGTACAAAAAACTGAAAGAGATTATTGAAAATGCCGGTAATAAACATATGGGGATTATCCTTCACGCAGACCCGGCGCACTCCACGCCAGCGTCCCTCAGAGCCGGCGAGGCGCTTTCAAAGGTTAAATTTCTCGCGGTATTCGGCCACTTTTTAAACGACACCACGCGGCACGCCGATCTGGTGCTCCCGGACCATCATTTTCTGGAAGCATGGTCGGCGCAGGTACCGGAATACCCGCAGTCGGTCCCCATGTACAACATGCAGCAGCCCGTTGTAAAGCCGATGTACGACAGCAGGCCTGCGGGGGATGTTCTTCTGGCGGCGGCCAAAAAGGCAGGGTTTCACATCGAAGCCCAAAACAGTGAAGAAATGATAAAAGAGACGGTCTCCCTGTTCCGCGCGCGCTGGCCGGAAGTTCTGCCGACGTTCAACGATACGGAAGCGTGGGAGTTTTTACTTCGGCGCGGCGGGTGGTGGTCCGAAAACATGCAAGAGGAGCTTGAAAGCCGACCTACCACCGATATGTTGTGGGAGTTCGCGAACGAGTTTTCGGTGGAAAAACCGGAGTTCGATGGAGGAGATGGTTTTAAATTCCATCTTCATCCGTACTATACGCAAAACATCTGGGACGGCCGCACCGCAAACTTGCCGTGGATGCTTGAGATGCCCGAACCGATGACGACGCGGATGTGGGGGGCATGGGTGGAGTTAAACCCAAAGAGCGCGAAAAAAATGAACGTCGAAGAAGGCGATATCATGAAGATAGAATCCAGTTCAGGCGCCATCGAACTGCCGGTCTACATCTACCCCGGTATCGGGCCGGACACAGTGGCGGTGCCGTTTGGGTTTGGACACAAATCGTTCGGGAAGTATGCCAGCGGAAGGGGGGCCAACGCCATGGAGTTGCTGGGTTCTCTTGCCGTAAAAGGCAGCGACGCGCCCGCCTGGCGCTCCGTTGGCGTACGCATTACCAAAACTGGAAAGAAAATGGAAACCGCCCGCGAGGCGAATCCGGAAGGTGAATATGTCGGCGAAGTCTTTCAACTATAAAAAACACAACGACTACAAGTGGGCCATGGCCGTGGACCTGGACAAGTGCTACGGCTGCGGCGCCTGCACAATCGCCTGTCAGGCTGAAAACAACGTGCCGGTGGTCGGCGAAGAGCTGGCGAAGCAAAGCCGCACGATGTCCTGGCTGCGGATAGAGCGGTATTTTGAAGGTGAATGGCCGCATCTGCGGGTCGGGTTTTTACCGATGATGTGCCAGCAGTGCGACAGCGCGCCCTGTGAACCGGTCTGTCCCGTTTTCGCCACATACCATAACCCGGAGGGTTTAAACGCGATGATTTACAACCGGTGCATCGGCACCCGGTTTTGCGCCAATAACTGCCCCTACGGAGTAAGAAAGTTTAACTGGCTCGATTACCCGTTTGAAGAGCCGTTCAACGAGCAGCTCAATCATGATGTAAGTGTGCGGGAAAAAGGCGTGATGGAAAAATGCACTTTTTGCATGCAAAGAATCAGGCGCGGGAAAGATCGGGCCAAAGACGAAGATAGAGAAGTGCGCGACGGAGAAATAACGCCGGCCTGCGCGCAGAGCTGTCCGGCAAAGGCTATTACATTCGGAAATATGGCCGATCCGCACAGCAAGGTTTCGCAGATAATCGAGGGTAAACGCAAATACAGGCTTTTGGAAGAACACGGAACCCACCCGACGGTGGTCTACCTGAAAGGCGGCGCATAATGGACGCACCTGATATAGACGAAGTGACGGAAGAGCCGCAAGTACCAAGCCTGGAGGCGATTCGCGAAGGCGTCGCAACCGGCAAGAAAAAGATATGGACATCGGACATAGATCTGGCCATGCCGGACACATGGCTGAACCAGTACTCACTTTCGCCGATGTTTTACACCACGAAAGGTTACTTCATTTTTGTGCTGGCTCTCTCCTCGATTGTGGCGTGGGGCCTGGCGAACTGGGGGTATCAGATATTTGTCGGTATGGGCGTTACGAACCTGAAACATCCGGTATTTTGGGGACTGTACATATCAACCTTCGTCTTCTGGGTCGGCCTAAGCCACTCCGGCACGATAGTATCGAGCCTGCTGCGTCTTTCAAAGGCGAACTGGAGACGGCCGATACTTCGCGGCGCGGAGGCAATGACGGCGTTTTCGCTAATGGTCGCGGGACTCTTCCCGCTGATTCACATAGGAAGGGTGTGGCGGGTTTATTATATGTTCCCTCTGCCGAATCAGCGGGAGCTGTGGCCGAACTTCAGGTCGCCCCTTGCGTGGGACATGACGGCAGTTGGCGTTTATCTAACAGGTTCGATGATATTCCTGTTCGTCGGCCTGCTTCCAGACATCGCGCTTGCGCGTGACCTATGCCCTAAAGATAACTGGAGAAAGACGTACCTCAAGTTCCTTGCTTTGGGCTGGCGCGGCACACACCGGCAGTGGCAGGTTTACGAGAAAGCGTCAACTCTGCTGGCCATATTCATTTTGCTTATCGCGCCATCCGTACACACCATCGTAGCGTGGGATTTCGGGATGAGCATTGTTCCCGGCTGGCATACCGCGATTTTAGGTCCCTATTTTGTCGTCGGCGCCATCTATTCCGGAGTGTCCGGCGTGATAACGCTGATGGTGATACTGCGATGGGTCTTCGGACTGGACGAGATTATACGAAGGAGCCATCTTAACAACCTTGCAAAACTGCTGCTTGCCGTCGCGCTGTTGTGGAGCTACTTCTACTTCACCGAATTCCTCGGCGCATGGTACATTAAGGCGCCCGTTGAGTGGCGCGTATGGCTCTACCAGGCACAGCAGTATCCGTATCAGTTGGTAATAATGCTTTTGGGAAGCGTCTTTGCCATAACGATGCTTTCGTTTAATAAGGTGCGGACAAACGCCCTCTTACTGCTGATCGTAACGCTGGTTATAAACGTCGGAATGTTTATAGAGCGTTACCTGATAGTAATCCCGCCGCTCAGCCATAAGGACAATCCTTTCATATGGACGCACTACATTCCATCGCCGGTTGAGATAGCCGTTGTCCTGGGGTCCGCCGCGTACTTCGTCCTGCTATATGCGGTATTCGTCAAACTGCTGCCTGTTGTTACGGTGGCGGATATCAGGGAAGGCAATCTCATCAGCGGCGACCTTCGGGTTGGGAACGCGCTCGTAAGGGTGCAGGCGCAGTTGGAGGATTGACGATGTACAGTACGGTGCTGGGCCTTTTCGAACATGTGGACGACACGGCAAAAACCATCACGCCGCTTACGGACAATCTTTCAAAGAGCATGGACGATGTAAAACTCCTGTCCGTTGCCCCGTATCCGCACGGTACGCTGTTTAAGGACCATACGCCTTTACCGCTCTGGAAGTTTGCGCTGGTGGGCGGTATTCTAGGCTTTATCGGCGGTGTCTTGCTCGCGGGGGGAACCCAGGTGTTGATGAACCTTGATGTGGGCGCCAAAGACCCGTTTTCATATCCGGCCGTTGCCGTAATCACCTACGAAACCACTCTGCTGGGCGCCATCATCGGCACGGTTTCAGGGATGCTGTTCATGCAGGGGCTGCCCAACTGGACCGGCCTCGCCTACGATAAAACGATAAGCCACGGTAAGATAGGACTGCTGGTGCGCTGTGCCGACGATTCGGAAGCCGCCAAGGTTGAAGAATTGATGCTGTGGTACGGGGCGAAAAAGATAAAACACGGCAAGGATAATTTCTAAACGGTCACATGAATAATAGAATGCAAAGAAGGGCACGCTCGTTATTGCTGTATTTCGTCGCGGCACTCGCATTTGTGGGATGCGAAAACGTGGACAGACAGATGTACAATCAGGTAACGTTTAAAACGCAGGAGTACCCGCGCAGAACAAATCCGGTCGGATCGGTTCCGATGTACGGCGCACGGATAAATTATGCGGACGTTGACGGAAGCACGATCGAGCCGCCCATGCCGTTTGACGACAAGACGATGGCCGCGGGAAAAAAACTTTTCATGATTTATTGCGCCGTCTGCCACGGGAAAACAGGTAAGGCCGAATCGCCCGTGGCGGAAAAGATGGATATGCAGCCGTTCGACCTTACCGAAGCCGATTCGGTCGCGCTGACGGACGGAGAAATTCTGGTTAAGATACTCGCCAGCGACGGAATAATGCCGAATTACAGGAACGAACTTAGCGACCGCGAAGCATGGGAGATCGTCGCATACTTGAGACTGTTGCAAAGATAACATGCAATATAGAAAGGAGCCGTCAATGAAAAGCTTCTTAACGTTGATGACGTTCGCGTTTGTAACGCTGGTGTTCATCACCCTGACCGCCGTTCCGGCATCCGCGGAGAAGGAGGGCAGTCCGTATATAGGAAAGCATCTTTACAGGT
>JBHHVT010000105.1:0-8479 GCA_046754425.1 Nitrospinota bacterium
CTGGTTACGACCTATAATTTGAAAATTCAACTTCTTCATGAATAATCCGGGCTAGAGGCAGGTTGCCATTTGTATTAACTGGAAAGGGAGGGTCAGGCGGTGGCGTCCACTACGTCGATGTAGCGCCTGTCGCGGCCGCTTCTGCGAATGACAACTATGCCGTCTTTTTTGGCGAACAGTGTGTGGTCGTTGCCGATGCCGACGTTAACGCCGGGGTAAAACCTTGTGCCTCTTTGCCGCACTATGATATTGCCGGCGGTTATCAACTGTCCGCCACTGCGTTTCATGCCGAGCCGGCGGCCCGCGCTATCGCGGCCGTTGGATGTGCTTCCCTGTCCTTTTTTATGTGCCATCTGTTTTACCTTCGCCTATTTTATCGAAGTTATTTCCACTTTTGTGAGCTGCTGTCTGTGGCCGGTTCTTGTGCGGCTGTTTTTGCGCCTTCGATGTTTTTGGATATAGATTTTCGGCCCTTTTGCCTGCGCGACGATTTTGCCCTCAACCTTTGTTGCGAGTCCTGGCGCGCCGAGGTCCGATGTTTTCGCGTCGCCCGTCATCAGCACGTTGTCGAACGTAACCGTATCGCCCACCTTGCCGTCGAGTAGTTCGACTTCTATAACGTCTTTGCCGGATACGCGGTACTGTTTACCGCCGGTCTTAATTACCGCAAACATTTTTCCTCCATTCGTGTGAACAGGTTATTTTGCACATCCAATCCTTTTATGTCAAATAATTCCGTCTGCAGATTGTCTGTGCCGAAACGGCGCTAGATTTCGCCCGCTTTGTACTGTTCTATTTTGCGGTACAGTTTCGGCCTGCTGACGCCCAATATTCTGGCCGCGCGCGAGATGTTCCCGCCCGCCGCGTTGAGTACGTAAAGGAGATGTTCCTTTTCCATTTTTTTAAGTGACATGAACTGGCGCGGCTTATGTTCCCTTGGATTTTTATCGACCGTGATGGGAATGTCGCTTGCCTGCACAACCTGTCTTGGCGAGATGATTACCGCCCTTTCCACGACGTTTCGAAGTTCGCGCACATTGCCGGGCCAGTTGTATTTCAGTATGGCGTTAAGCGCCTTCGGCGAAAACGTCTTGCCGCGCGAGATGTTAACGTTATTTACCAGCAGTTTGTTTACCAATTGCAGTATGTCTTCCTTGCGATCCCGGAGCGGCGGAACCACAATCGTAATCATGCTCAGCTGGTAGTAGAGGTCCTCCCTGAAATCTTTTTTTGCAACCGCTTCCCGCATGTCGCTTCGACTGGAGGCAATTATGCGCGCGCGGACACTAACGCTGCTGTTACCTCCCGCGCGCGCGTATTCACCCGTTTCAAGGAATTGGTATAGTTTTACCTGCGCCGAAGGAGTTAGCGCTTCGATATTGGCAAGGTACAGAGTCCCTCCGTCCGCCATTTCCAGAAGGCCGTAACCGTCCGTTAAGGACAGCGTTTCTCCGTCATCCCGCCCGAACAGGCGGTTTTCGGCAAACTCGGCGGGAGACCCGGAGCAGTCCAGCTTTATAAACGGCGCGTCCTTGGAAAAGCATTGGTAATGAATGGCCCTGGCGGTGAACTCCTTGCCGGAGCCGGCTTCGCCCTTTATCAGTACCGGAGTGGAAGAGTGCGCGACTTTTTCAACCAGCTTACGCAGATTTGCAATAACCTTGCTTTCGCCTTCGATGCGGTAATCCCCGCCGGTTAGCCTTAGCCTGTTTCTTAGGCGATTGTTATCGTCCAAAAGCATTTTTTTCTCGTATGCCTTGTGGATTATAAGTTCCAGCTCTGAAATATCGACCGGTTTTGAAATGTAGTCGTATGCACCCAGTTTTACCATCTCGACAGCCTTTTCCGTCGTCTGTTTATCCGAAACCACCACTGCTTCAAAATTAGGCCGTATTTCACGGATTTGCTTGAAAAGATTTACGCCGTCCATGCGGGAATCGCTGATATCTATTACACCGACGTCAAAGCCGTATTCCCTGGCTTTATCGAGGCAGTCGTCGGATGATGTACATAGCGTTATCCTGAACTCTTTCGGATCAAGCCGTCCCATCAGCTTTTCTTGAAGCGCCAAATCATCATTTGCAATGATAAGGTTTATTTTTCTCACAAAGGTATTTTCCTATTCCAAATTTGGCACACTTGCAACTGTAGTGCCGCTGAACATATCTTCCTACGAATATGTCATGAATATAGCTTATAACGGTATAAGCTATATTAAGTGTAATGAAATTTAACAGAAATGGATGTTTGTTACAACCACTACCCTGCGGGTGGAGGCGATTGCGGCAAAGCCGTGAAATTACCTTTTACATGTGGTTATTAACAGGCAGCCGTTACCGCGCGGGCAGGTTTTCCCCCGCTATACCCGGGTGACCGCGTCGAACGGGAGCCATCCAGTCCATCCTGTTGGCAGCGCCACCTGAATATAACCGCTCTCACGCCTGCCCAACTTCACTTCCGCGCCGTCATGGAGTTCAAACACCTTACGGGAACCGCTTGCGGGCGACGAGAGAGCCGCGGTCTCCTTTACGGTCACCACGCCGTACTGTATTACACGTTCGTTATAGGTTTTAATGCCGGTAACAGTCAACTGGAATGCCAGAACCACAGCGGCTATTACTGCGGCGGTTTTCAATTTTGAGCGTAAACCGCCTTCCGGAAGGTAGATTACGCCGAACAGCAGTCCGGCCAGTACGGTGAAAATCGCCATAGCCGCCGCGGCGTGTTCGTTCATCGAAATTTTAGTAAATAGCGCTTCGGCCATTTTAACGGCGGTGGATTTTTTTTCTTTTTCCGTTTTGTCGGTGCGGGACAGCCGGGCGTATTCCAGGTTTGCGCGTATCTCTTTATCCCTCGGTTTAATCCTCAGCGCCCGGTTGTAGTAAAGGATGGCTTTCCCGATCTCTTTATTTTTAAAGTGCGCGTTTGCGCGGTTGTAAAAAAGGTCCGCGTTACTGGCCGGAACGGACGAATATAATTCAATCGCGGGTGGCCAGTTCCCGGCGCGGTACGCCTCGTTGCCCTCGTTCATTTTTTCGGCGTCGCTTTTTGCGTATCCGGTACCGAGTGTGCCGAGCCAGAGAGCCAACGCGACCAGGAGGGTTAATCGCTTCACAGTTTTTTCTCCAGTTCATCAACTATGGCGGAGGCTTCCTCAAGAAGTTTTTGCATCTCCCGTTTGTCGCGTTCTCCGGGAGCGAACCTTGCCATGTTGCATTCCTCAAGAAGTGTCGCAAACCTTTTATCGAGTCCGGCGGAACCGTTTACATTGGACAAAATTCCGCTAATCTCTTCCGTTGTGAACCCCGCTTCTTCAATGTCGCATTTATCGGCGAGGAACTGTCGTAATCCCTGCGCCATTTCACCGAAAAACAGATCCTGGCTGCCCTCCTCCAAAAGTTGACCGGCCCTTTGGAACCTCTTTTCGGCAAGTTTTTTCGCGTTCAGGCGTCTCATGCGCCGCGAATCCGCCGCGAGCCTGCGCCGCCTTTTCATATAAAACTGGAAAGAGATGAGCGTCAGGATTACCAACGCCGGGTAGATGTAAAATATCGGCCTTGTGTAGTATGGAATCCCTTCCTCTTTTAGCTCCGTTACGTCGGGCTTTATGTATTTTATACCGCTGGACAGTATTTCCACTTCGCGTCTTGTCTCCAGCGCGGGCGCAGCCGCCGATTTCTCTCCCGCCTTAACGACGAGCTTTATCTCATTCGTCGCGATCCGGAAATATTCCTTTTTTACCGGATCAAAATAGTTCGATGCGAACTTTCCGATTGACAGTTTGCCCGCTTTTTTCGGAATCAGTATGTATGTAAAGTTGCGCGACCCGCCGCCGCCGTTTGCCGTATAGACGAACTCGTCGGCTGTTTCAGGTTCGTACAGTTCGAACCCGTCGAGGTTTGGCGCGGCCGGCTTCGGGATGTTATACAGATTGCCTTTCCCGGATATCGATACGGTAAGCGTAAGCGGCTCCCCCTGTTTAGCCGAGGTTTCCTTTAGCCGCTCTTTTATTGAAAAACTCCCCACTAGCCCGGTGTAGTCCGGCGGCTTGCCTTCGTCGGGCAGCGGAAGCACCTCGATCTCTACCGGCTTCGACTGCAGATGCAGTTCCGACGAAAAAGGTTCCGGCTGGAAGTGGACGCTTCCCTCGCCTATCGTTACCCGTCCCGCGGCAAGGGGATAGAGAAGCATGGTAATTCGCGTCACCATGTACTGCCTGCCGCCTACCGTCTGACTGCTGGTTTTTTTTCTTTCCGAGTTATCAAGTTTAACGCTCCAAAAACCTTTAACGTCGGGCAGGGTGAATCTGGGCGGCGTCCAGAGGTTTATGGCACGGTAAAAATCCATGTGGTAAACAACCTCCTGCCCCGCGTATACGGTTTTGGAGTTGACACTCGTCTGCACAAGGAAGTCGTCTTCCCGATAGCTTTTCTGTCCACGGCCGCCGAAGAAGGGATCGTCAAATCCGAAAAGGCCGCCCCTGGGCATGGGAACGCCCCTGGGAAACGGAATGCCCCTTGGCAGGGGAGCGGGCGTCGGCGTGCTTTTGCCGCTCGACTTGACAAGCTCCACTTCCACAACGTTCGAGAGATACTCCTTGCCCCCTTCAGTTACCTTTGCGCGCAGTTTCACGGTCGCGCCAGACGTGAGCGGCCGCAGGCTGTAGCTGTAGCTCGTGGATCGGCTAAGCGTGAGGCCGGTAACGTAAATCTGTGTGCCGCTGCTCTTGCCGATAACTTCGAACTCTTCCAGCCCCTCTATTTCAGGCTCCGACGCGGAGCCGGCGTCGCTGCCGGAAACGGTTAATTCAAGCTGCATCACTTCGCTTGGCGACACACTGTCCCTGTCCACTCTTAGCGACAGCTTCACGTCCGCCATCGCGTTCGGCGTGGCGACAAGAATAATCAGGCAAACTGCCGCCGCAATGTGTGGAAAAAAGTTTCTTAAACGCATCCCACATATTCTATGTAAGCGGCGGTTATATGCACCATTTTTTTTGTTGGGGGACACCATACTTAATTCATTAAATTAAGTATGGTGTCCCCCTTAATTGCCACAGAACAGTGCGAACCGAAATGCACTTGCATCATAAAAACTGCATCAAGGTTCGAGGGCCCGCCAGGCGGAGGCAAATAAAGGCAAAGCCGACCAGCTATGCGGAAAAATAATTATTGTAGGGGCGCCGCTTGCCGCGCCCTCCGGTAGAGACGCTGCGGCGCAACGTCTCTACAAACGTGCAATCAAAGGCGGGCAAGCCCAGCCCCTACAAAACAGTCTGAATTGGCGCCAGCAGGTTGCCTCCACCCGCAGGGTGGAAAAAAATTCGTAAAAATAAATTGACATACGGCTAAGTTGTGAATAACATTGCCTATCCTATATTGAGTAAACGGCTCTACGGGTCGTTATAAACAGATGGTTTCAGGAGGATTTTTTTTGCCGACGATTAATCAGCTCGTCCGATACGGCCGCAAAAAGGTCCGGGCGAAAACGAAGTGCCCGGCGCTTACGCGCTGTCCGCAAAGGCGGGGGGTCTGCACGCGCGTTTACACAACCTCGCCGAAAAAGCCGAACTCGGCACTGCGCAAGGTCGCCCGCGTACGGCTTACAAACGCCTTTGAAGTCACAACGTACATTCCCGGCGTGGGCCATAACCTGCAGGAACACGCGATAGTGCTTATCCGCGGCGGCAGAGTGAAAGATCTGCCGGGTGTCCGCTACCACATTGTGCGCGGAACGCTCGACACGCAGGGTGTCGAAAACCGCAAACAGAGCCGCTCCAAGTACGGCGCCAAACGCCCCAAAGCTTAATACGGATTATAGAGATGCCGCGCAGAAGAAGAGTAGTCAAAAGGGAAATCATCCCGGATCCCCTTTACAACGAACTGATGGTGACGAGGTGCATCAACGCCATCATGAAAAAAGGCAAAAAGAGCCTTGCGGAAAGGGTCCTCTACGGAGCGCTCGACATAGTTGAGAAAAAACTGGATAAGGATCCGGTTCCGATTTTCAAAAAGGCGGTTCAGAACATCAAACCGATGGTGGAAGTTAAATCCCGACGCGTCGGCGGCGCCACCTATCAGGTGCCGATTGAGGTGCGTTCCGACCGGCAGACAACCCTCGCGCTGCGCTGGCTGGTGGACACCGCCCGCAAAAGAAGCGAGCGCGGTTTTCATAACAGACTCGCGATGGAGATTATGGACGCGGCCAACAACACCGGAACGGCGATTAAAAAACGCGAAGACACTCACCGAATGGCGGAGGCTAATAAAGCCTTCTCTCACTACCGCTGGTAGGAAAGTCGCATCATGGCCAGGGACATATCGCTAGAAAAAGTAAGGAACATCGGGATAATTGCCCACATCGACGCGGGCAAAACAACCACCACTGAACGTATCCTCTTTTACACCGGCAGAACCCACAAGATTGGCGAGGTGCACGACGGAACCGCGACGATGGACTGGATGGAGCAGGAACAGGAGCGTGGAATTACCATTACCTCCGCCGCGACCACCTGTTCATGGCGCGAACACAGGGTCAATATTATCGATACGCCGGGCCACGTCGATTTCACCATGGAGGTGGAGCGCTCTCTTCGCGTCCTCGACGGAGCGGTCGGTGTTTTCTGCGCGGTAGGCGGTGTGGAACCGCAGTCGGAGACCGTCTGGAGGCAGGCGGACAAGTACAAGGTGCCGCGCATCGCGTTCATTAATAAGATGGACCGCGTCGGGGCCGACTATTTTGGCGTCATCAAGCAGATAAATGAACGGCTGGGAGCCAATACACTGGTAATGCAGATACCGGTCGGAAAGGAAGACAATTTTACCGGCGTCGTGGACCTGGTGAAAATGAAGGCGGTTATCTATACCTCGGACGACAAGATTGGTTCCACCTTCAAGGTTACGGAGATACCGGACGAACTGAAAGAGTCCGCCGATGAGTACAGGGTGAAGCTCCTGGAAGCCGTCTCCGAAGTGGATGACGGTATCATGGAGAGGTATCTCGAAGGGGAGACGGACTTCACCGAGCAGGAAATTTTTTCCGCCGTCCGCAAAGGGGCGCTTGGTTTTAAATTTATTCCGGTCATCTGCGGATCGGCTTTCAAGAATAAGGGAGTCCAGGCTCTGCTCGACTCTATAGTGGATCTTCTGCCGTCTCCGCTTGATGTACCGCCGATAATCGGCGTATCTACCGATTCCGGCGAAGAGATAGTGAGAAAAACATCGGATGAAGAGGCTTTTTCCGCGCTCGCATTCAAAATAATGGCGGACACCTTCGTGGGTCAGCTTACATTCATTCGTGTCTACTCCGGTGTCCTTAAGGCCGGTTCGTACACAATGAATGCAACGAGGGAATCGAAAGAACGGATAGGAAGGCTTCTGCAGATGCACGCCAACAAAAGGGAAGAGGTCAAGGAGGTTCGCGCCGGCGACATCGTCGCCGTGGTGGGGCTAAAGAAGACGCTTACCGGCGATACTCTTTGCGACGAGAAAAAGCCGGTTGTTCTGGAAAAAATATCTTTCCCGGAACCGGTGATATCAATCGCCATCGAGCCAAAAACGAAGGCGGAACAGGAAAAGCTGGGCGATTCGCTGGGCAAGCTTTCGCAGGAAGACCCGACTTTCCGCGTGAAAGTAGATGAAGAGACCGGACAGACGATAATCTCCGGAATGGGCGAACTGCACCTGGAGGTGCTGGTGGACAGGCTTAAAAGGGAGTTTTCCATTGAGGCAAACGTCTCGAAGCCGCAGGTCGCTTACAGGGAGACGATAAGAAAAACGGTAGAGCAAGAGGCCAAGTTTGTCCGCCAGACCGGCGGCCGCGGCCAGTACGGACACGTATGGCTGAAGGTTGGTCCGCAGGAGGCCGGAAAAGGCTACGAGTTTGAAAATAAAATCGTGGGCGGAGCCATACCACGGGAGTATATCTCCTCAGTTGATAAGGGGATACAGGAAGCGCTGACGGGCGGCGTAGTAGCGGGTTTCCCGATGATAGACGTTAAAGCTGCACTTTTCGACGGCTCGTTCCACGAGGTCGATTCGTCGGAAATGGCGTTCAAGATAGCCGGCTCGATGGCCGTGAAAGCGGCCGCTAAAAAGGCGGGAGCGGTTCTGTTGGAGCCTGTAATGGACGTTGAAGTCGTCGTACCGGATAGTTTTATGGGCGACGTTATGGGCAACCTGTCGTCGCGAAGAGGGAGAATACAGGAGATGGGCGAACGCGGCAACGCGCGCGTTATCCGGGCGGAGGTGCCGCTGGCGGAGATGTTCGGCTACGCGACCGACCTGCGCTCAATGACGCAGGGACGGGCGAACTACACAATGGAATTTCTAAAGTACGCGGAAGTGCCAAAAAGCGTCGCGGACGAGATAATTGCAAAATTTAGTGGCAGTGATCAGCAATCAGTGGCAGTATAGATGTCTTCATTTAGGAGTTGGAGGTAATTAGGTATGGCGAAGGAGAAATTCGACCGTAGTAAGCC
>JBHHVT010000106.1:0-8410 GCA_046754425.1 Nitrospinota bacterium
CGTTAACAGGCAACGTGAGTTAAATGCGGAAATACCCGCCCCTGCCTTGGGGAATATAGATGCTGTATTTTTAAGCGTATGCGGTATTAACGAAATACCGGATTTAAGAGATTTGAAAAAAGGCTTTTTGATATATAAAGATAAAACAACACACCCGCTTTTCAAAATAATCCGGTAAGTATAAAACGCACAAACAGGATCACCGTTTTCGTAGTGAATTTTCACTAATGGCTGGTGGCTTCCTGGGACGGACTCGAATCGTCGACAGGTTGGTTAACGTCTATTTACTTTGAGTTGTTATTACTCCCAGTTCAGGTAATCCAATTCTGCGCGCTCCTATCAATAACAACCGAGCATGGCGGAATGGTATCATTCTGCGATGGTATGGGTTGAGTTTTTGGCGGCGGCCTCTTTAATCGCCGTTGCGGGTACCGTTCTTACGAAGAACGCTGACAGGCTGGCGGACAAGACCGGCGTATCGAGCGGTCTTATCGGGTTGCTGTTGCTGTCCGTAATCACGTCGCTGCCGGAGTTGGGGACGACCATATCGGTCGTCGCATACGTCGGCTCTCCAGACCTGGCGGCGGGCAACATATTCGGATCGAATACGTTCAACATACTTATCCTGGCGGTGATGGATTTCATGATTGGTTCAGCGTTGTTCTATACATCGTTCCGCCTGCCGCACGGTAAAAGCGCTCTGCTTGCCGTACTAATGACGGCCGTCGCAATCGGCGCCATCGTCTTCGGAAGCGGTTCGTTAGTCGGCGGAAGGGTGAGTACGGCGGCGGTAGTCCTGCTGGCTACCTACGTCCTTGGTATTTACGTCATACTGAAAGAGGAGAAAGCTTCGCACAAGCCGCTTGAGAGCGAAGCGTCTGAGAAGGAAAGCATCGCAAAGGAAGCGGCAGTCGTTTTCATAAGCGGCCTGGCGGTCGTAGGCTCCGGTTACTGGCTCGCGAACATCGCCGACGAGATAGCAGGGGTCACGGGCTGGGGCGAATCGTTTATCGGCTACCTGTTTCTAGCCATCTCCACATCATTGCCGGAGCTTGTAATCTCGGTAACGTCGATACGGCTGAAGGCTTACGACATGGCGGTGGCCAACATCTTTGGCAGCTGTTTCTTCAACATACTGATGTTCACGATTGCGGAACCGTTTTATAAGGGAGTGATTTTGAACGACGTCGGCGGCGCCAATGTGCACCTCGCGCTTGTATCGCTGGCGATGATTGCCGTCGCGGGAACCGCCGTTAACGCCGGGCGCAAAGGGATGAAATCAAGCCTTACGAAATGGATTATAGTAGGACTGTACCTGCTTGGCAGTTACGTCGTCTTTTCTACGGGCGGGTAGGTAGGTGAATGAATATTTCACATATTGATCAAAATGATAAATTGCTATATGGTAAACAATATATTATTTACTTGAGATTTAATTTAGAAGTATACTAATATTGTTTTGGGGGCAAATACAGGTATTCCGATGCGTGAAGTTCAAGCAAGCCGTAACAGACCATGCACTAATTTTGCCGGATTAAATACAAAAGACGTATCAGAAGATGAAAAAGTCTATCTAGACCGTCTGTCCGGAAAACTTTTACAAAAGAAAAAACGATTCCGGTTAATCGATTTATTCGCCGGTGCAGGTGGAATGACTTTAGGTTTTACGGGAAGCTTCGGTCATATATTTAAACCGGTTTGGGGTAACGATATAAACCATTACGCTGTAGCAACATATAAAAAGAATTTTAAAGATATCTGTATTCCTGGAGACCTTGTAGACATATTAAAAAGTAAAAAAATAAAAATCCCTCACGCAGATGTAGTTATTGGAGGGCCACCGTGTCAAGGATTTAGTCTTTTAAATAAAAACAGAAAAAACGATAACCGTAAACAATTGTGGTTACCATTCCTGGAGGTTGTCGAGCGCTCCGGGGCTCAAGTATTTGTTATGGAAAATGTGCCGCAATTGCTTGGCTCATCCGAACACAAGGAAATTGCTAGGAGATGCGAAGCAAAAGGATTCAAGCTTGCTTGGGCAAAACTATGCGCTGCTGATTACGGTGTATCACAATCTCGCTGGAGAGCATTTATAGTGGGATCGCGATTTAAAGACCCAAATGATGCATTTCCTCCAAAGAAAACTCACTACAAACCAAATAACGGAGTTAATTATTCATTTTCTAATACCGTTTCTGACTTTGTTTCACAAGCAAAACCATGGTGTAATGTGCGAGACGCTATAGCAGATCTTCCGCCCCCTGTCGGAACGGAGATTCGTAATGACACTCCTCCGCTAAATCTTCATTTTGGACGTTCACCTACTACACTGAGTAAAAAACGTTATCGGGCCATACCTGAAGAGGGCATGAATCGTTTTGATCTGCTACGAGTTGCACCGGAATTAACACCACCATGCTGGATCAGAAAAAAAACTGGAGGTACAGACCTGTTTGGGCGTCTTTGGTGGGACAGGACAGCATTTACAATAAGGACTGAATTTTTTAAACCGGAAAAGGGCCGTTATTTGCACCCTTCGCAACATCGTCCAATAACCCATCGCGAAGCAGCCAGGCTTCAGTCTTTTCCTGACCATTTCATCTTTATGGGAAGTAAAATCGAAGTCGCCAAACAAATAGGGAACGCGGTACCGCCCTTGATGGCGGCTAGGATAGCGGATTCCGTATACGCTCTACTGTCGTCCGGATAAAGCTTAAATGGTTGACCGGTTTTCCTCTGAAAAGAGAAGCGATATCATGTCTCGTATCAAATTGCGGGACACAAAACCGGAAAAGTTGCTCCGGAGCCAGTTACATAGAATGGGGTTCCGTTTTCGAAATAATGTAAGTTATCTGCCCGGTAAGCCGGATATCGTTTTGCCCCGTTATCGAAAAACGATTTTTATGCACGGCTGCTTCTGGCACGGTCATAAGGGTTGTGGACGTGCCAAACGACCCGTGAGTAATGTGAACTTCTGGAACAGGAAAATAGATAACAATATTAAGCGAGATAAGAAAGTGAGAAAAGAACTCAAATCATTAGGGTGGAAATCTTTGGTAATATGGCAATGCCAGATAAATAAAATGAATACGGTAACATTACGTTTACGAAGGTTTTTAAGTTAATTCGCAATGGGCGCCAAGGATAGAATTCGTGATTTCTTTGAAGCCAATTTAGGGAAAATCGTAAAAACCCAACAAATTCGAACAGTGGCGCGTATTAGTGAATACGCACGTAGAATTAGAGAACTACGTGATGAAGAGGGAATGCAAATCAAATCGCACCATGACCGTCATGACCTTAAACCGGGTCAATATATATTGGAGACGTTGGATAGAATTTCCGTAGTAGGTCGCGGGATTTCACCCCAATTGCGAAACGAAATTTTCGAGAGAAACGGATATACATGCCAAAATTGCGGAGCTGGTCCGGGTGACCCTGATCCATTTAACCTAAATAGAAAAATTCGATTGCATATTGATCACATTAAACCTAAAAGCCAAGGCGGTACTGACGATAAACAAAACTTGAGAGTTCTCTGTTCTGCATGCAACCAAGGAAAGTCAAATATACAACCACCCAGTGAAACGGCCCTTAACATTTTGGCAAGAATACGTCGAATCCCAAGGTCGGTTCGACGTGAGGTATATGAAGCCTTAAAAAAATCTCTCGGCGAATAGAACATTAGTGCAATGTTTGATCGATATAATTCCAGCACCCTGGTCTATAACATATGAAATCTTTTCTTGTTATAGCCTTGCCGATATTGCTGGTTACGCTTCTTGCGGGGGTAATCTACATGTACCGGACCGGCATGATTGAAGAGATGCTCGTTCAAACGGAAGCTCCGAACGAACCCGTAACGTCACTACCGGAGGAAGAGACCGATGGAGGTAAGGCGGTTAAACACGGTAACATTACGAATCTGTCGGATGTAGATATTTCCACGGCAGCCGGTCTATTGCAGGCGCGTGATATCGTAAGATCGTCGATTGAAACCCAAAAGCGTGAAGAGCTCGATAGGCGGCACAGGGAAAGCCGGGAAACGAAGCGAATGAAAAGGCTTCAAGACAGTATGGACCGCTGGCTGATCCGCACCGACCGATGAGGAATATTTCCGGTTGAAAATCCTTTGAGTAGTTTTTAAAACCGGTTAAAATTACCTTCAAGTAATGTTACTCTAAATGTTTGGCTGTTTTTCTACTTGGTGGAGCCTGGATTAATGGAAACATACGATTTAATTATTGTTGGCGGCGGCCCGGGCGGCGTTGCGGCGTCCATCTACGCGCTAAGGGCTCGCATGAAGCTCACGATGGTAGAGAGGGGCGGCATAGGAGGACAGATAGCGCTTTCCGACATCATAGAAAACTACCCTGGATTCCCGGCGCTTTCTGGCCCGGAACTGATGGCGAAGTTCGAAGAGCATGCCAAAAAGGAAGGGCTGGAGGTTCAAAACGGCATGGTGTCCGGCATCCGCAAGGAGGACGGGCTTTTCACTGTTGAGATGGGCAAAGAGTCACTTTCCGCCAAATCGGTCATAATCGCCACGGGGGCCGAACCATCGGAGCTGGGCATAAGCGGAGAGAGGGAATTTTTCGGCCGAGGCGTCTCCACCTGCGCGACCTGCGACGGTCCATTTTACCGCGGCAAGGACGTGGCGGTTATCGGCGGCGGTGACACGGCGGTAAAGGAATCCATCTTTCTCAGCAAACTCGTAAACAAGGTTTACATCGTGCACAGGCGCGACAAGCTTCGCGCTGAAAAAGTTTTGCAGGAAAGAATTTTTTCTAAAGACAACGTGGAGTTTTGCTGGAACCACACGGGCGTGCAAATAAACGGCGACAAGCAGGGCGTGACCGGTCTTGAGATAGAACATAAAGAGGCGAAGGAGCGGCGCGTACTCAAGGTTGACGGCGTATTCATCTTCGTAGGACTAACGCCTTCAACCGGCTTCGCGGATTGCGAAAAGGACCAATCTGGTTTCATCAAAACTGATGAAAACATGGAAACTTCCATCCCCGGCCTTTTTGCCGTAGGCGACTGCCGCGTTACGCCGCTTAGACAGGTGGCTACCGCGGTGGGCGACGGCGCCATAGCGGCCATGAAGGCGGAAGAATATGTCTCAGGATTGGAAGGCAGGCTCTATGCCGGGAAAACAGCCGCAAAATAGCCAAACATAGCCCATGAGGTCCGATCTCGGATTCGCCGACAAACTGCGCGCGTTCGAAGCTTACAACCGCGGCAGGATTGATATAGCGATGCAGATAATGCCGCGGCAGTCCGCGCTGGCGATTCATCTGGTGCCGCTTATTCTTAACTACAACATCAAAGGGCTGCCCGGTTACTATGAGTGCGATTCCGAATGCGCGGGAATATCACTGTTCCGGCTTGCCAACGATATGATTATTACGGCCGCCAAACATATACCCCATTTCAGGGATATCGAAAAGGAGATGAAAAAAACGCCCAAACCGGACAGGCCGATCGTAGATTCACTTTTATTGATGGGCAGTATCGGGACAGCCGCGCAAAGCGACAAATCCGACTACGATTTCTGGGTCGTTGTAAATGAAAAGGAGCTCGGCCCTGAAAAGGTAAAATTTCTCGGCATAAAACTGAGGCTTATAGAAGAGTGGGCGGCAAAAAAAGGGGCGGAGTTCCATTTCTTCATAACCGACGAGAATCGCGTCCGCGTAAACGACTTCGGAAGCGCGAGCCGGGAAAGCGTCGGCAGTTCACAGGCGGGTCTTTTAAAGGAAGAGTTTTACAGAACGATGCTTCACGTGGCCGGCAAATATCCTGTCTGGTGGCTTACGGATCCGGCGGCAGACGATACGGAGTACGAAAACACGTTAAAGGAACTGTCGAATTCGTCGGACCCCTCTCCCGAAATGTTCGTGGACCTGGGAAATCTACAGCGGATTACGCTTGACGAGTATTACGGTGCGGCGCTGTGGCAGGTTAACAAGGCGGCGGATTACCCGTTCAAGTCGATGGCGAAAATGTCGCTGCTGGAAAGTTTCATCAACGCCGAAGGGGAAGCGCTCTTGCTTTGCGAGGAGTTGAAACAGCGCGTACTGGACCGAACCTCGTCTATCTACGGAACAGACCCTTATATGATTATGATTGACAGGCTGTTAAATTATTATAGCCAAAAAAAACGCCAGGACATCGTGGACGTCATTCGGCAATGCTTTTACATAACAATCCGCGTGAACCTCGGGAACGTTATCACCAGCAGAAGAAGGCCGACTTATAAAGAAGAGACGATGCTCCGTTACACCAGCGAATGGAAATGGGGAAATATCAAAATCACGCGCCTGGACAACTACCACGAGTGGGACTTTAAACAGGTAATGGAACTCGGTAAACAACTGCACGATTTCATGATAGAAACGTACCAGACTTTCACCAAGCAGTACAAACTGAGGCGAATTACCAAGGAAGATTTTGCCGTCCTGGGGCGCAAGGTTTTGGCATACAACTACCCGAAACGCGGCAAAATAATGCCGGTCAGGCGCGCCGTCGACGAAGGTTTGCGTCAGGAATCCATAACCTTTCGGCCTAACATACGGGGGGGAAAGAAAACGATATGGGAGGCTTACCGTGGTAACGTTATCACCGAGGTGGCCAGAAAGGTTTCCCTGGATCACGCCGTCTTGAGGGCGGAAAAATCGTTGGTCGACCTTATTGCGTGGCTCGTGATAAACAGGGTCTCCGATTCTGGAACATTTGTGCACCTTATACCGAATCCGCTTCCCGTATCGCTGCGGGTAATTCAACAGTTGGGAAAAAAGATTGAAGAGGTTTTCCCCTACCAGTCCATCTCCTCAATCGACAACAGCCTCCTTCTTAAAGAAGCCTTCGTTACGGACCTGCTTACCGTTGCCAATTTTTCTTCACAGCAGTGGGTCAAAAATATTGAAGAGATTACACTCATATACAGAAACAGCCACGGTGAAATGTTCAGCGAATCGCGCGAAGCGCAAGCGGGATATGCCAGAATGAAGGAAATTTTAGCGGATGCAAGGCCGCTTCCCGGGCGGCCGTCGAACAATACTTTCCAGATTTTCATTCCGCGCCACAACAGCTCCGCAAAACTTGAACAGAAGATAAGAACTGCAATATTGAACAATCTGGGGCAAAGCCGCTCCTGATATAGGTGGGCAGTCCAGTCGTATCGGTCATCATCCCGGCCTACCGGGAGAAAGATTATCTCGTCCGTCTTCTTAGGCAGATTGCCGGTGAAAAGGATACGGAGGTAATCGTCGCCGTCCCGTCCGGCGACGAGGAGTCCGCCGCCTCCGCAGCGCCGTTCGATGTAAAACTGGTTGAAGGGGAAAGGGGCAGGGGCGCGCAGCTTCATAATGGGGCGTCCGCGGCAAAAGGGAACTACCTTATGTTTTGCCACGCAGACACGATTCTCCCCTGCGACTGGAGAGAAACCGTAATCAAAACGATGGAACGGCCTCGCGTTGCAGGAGGAGGTTTCAGGTTCTCGATAGATTCACCGCTGTTTAAATACCGTCTGATTTCGGTTGCGACGAATATCAGGGTAGCCGTTTCCGGTCTTGTTTACGGTGACCAGGCGCTTTTTACGAGCCGTAAAATTTACGACAGGATTGGCGGCTTCAGACCGCTGCCGGTGATGGAGGATGTCGATTTTGTAGGCCGTCTGCGCAAAACAGGCAAAATCGTAATCGACGACATGCAGATAAAGACGTCCGCGCGAAGGTGGGAACAGGATGGAGCGGTTAACCGCACACTGCTAAACTCAGTTTTGATTTTTCTTTATCTTATCGGTGTATCGCCCAGGCGGCTGGCGAATTTATTAAAATAAAAAATGGAAGAAATCGGTTTCCCGCCCGGCCCCCTCGGTAAGACCGGCGTTTCGGCGGGAAGGCTGGGCATAGCGGGCGGTTTCGGAGCTCCGTCCGAGGCGGTAGAGATGGCATTCGAAAGAGGCTGCAACTATTTCTACTACGCTATAACGCCGTGCACGTCGGCGCGGAAACGGATATTTTTCCACGCCTGCCGAAGGAAAACCGACCCGGCATAGTCGTGTATACCGCCACAAGCTGGCGGCAGCTCTTCAACCCGAAAAAGACTCCACCATCGGTGAAGACTCCGTCCCCGTCCGACTGCTACCGTTTCGTTATGAGCAATCCTGATGTAAACGTGTGCATATCGGGCGCCGCCGACATGGAGCAGATGGAAGAAGCCCTGACCGCACTTGAGCGTGGTCCGATGAGCGAAGAAGAGATGAACTGGATGCGGAAGGTCGGCGCCCACCTTGCAGGTGGAGGCAGTTAGGTCGCTACTGCGGGCAGCCAACTACGGCAAAGCCGTAAATTCAAGATTAGCCCGGATTATTCATGAAATGTCCCCTCCTTTTCAAGGAGGGGAATTG
>JBHHVT010000107.1:0-8224 GCA_046754425.1 Nitrospinota bacterium
GTCGGAAACGCCCAGTATTTTTGACGGATCGTCGAGATCGTGAAGCGCTACGCCCAGGCGGTAAACTGCGCCGTCCATTGTCTTGAACACCCCATGGTAGATGTGCAGCCACCCCTTTTTGGTTTTAACGGGTGTGGCGCCGGGGCCGATTTTCATTTCGTCCCAGTGGTAATCGACGGATTTCATGATTAACTTTGAATTTCCCCAGTGAACGAGGTCGGGCGACCATGAAATCCAGATTGACCACGGCGATATTTCGGAGTGCGGCCGGTCGAGACGCGCGTAAAGGCCGCCGAACTTTTCAGGGAATATTACAACGTTACGGTAATCCGCCTGTGTGATTAACGCCACTCGCTCCAGCGATTCGAAGTCCCTCGTTTTGGCAAGCGCGATCCTAACCCCATGCCTGGAGTAGGCGCTGTATGTAATGAGGTATTCTCCCTCAATTAAACTGATGCGCGGGTCTTCCACGCCATATTCTTCGTATTCGGCAAACAGCCCCTCTTTTGCCGGAACGAGGAAAGGTTTCGGGCGAACATTGAAATCGAGGCCGTCTTCGCTTTCGGCAATTCCGATGATAGAGCGGCCGGTGCGGAGGTGCGAGCGGAATATCATTATGTAGCGGTCCTGATACTTTGTTACGCCTGCGTTATGGACGGTCTCGACCGGATACGGCACGTCTGCCTTCGTAAGGATAGGGTTATTCTTATACCGCTTTACAAGGCCTTTCCCTTTAGAGATTTTATTTTCTGCCATAATCATCCTCCAGACGTTCAATGTCGTCCTCGCCGAAGTAGTCGCCTCTCTGGACTTCCACAAAAACCATGTTATCCGCCCCCGTATTCTTTATGCGGTGTGCGGCGCCCTTCGGTATGTCCACCGCCCCGCCGGCTTCAAGTGCTATCTCCCTGTCATCCAGCGTCACGACAGCGCTGCCCTCGACGACGTACCAATGTTCCGAGCGGCGGCGGTGCCTTTGCAGGCTCAAACGTTTTCCGGGATAAACGGTTATTCTTTTCAACTTATGATCCGGCTCATCGGAAAGCACATCGTAAAAGCCCCACGGGCGATAGTTTTCTCTTTGGTCCAAAATTTTTTGGTAGACCTTTATGTAGTCGTCCGCCATACGGTCCGCGGTGAAGCGTTCTTCAACGCGCGTGCGGCACTCTTTCCTGCCGATGGATTTTATGCGGGAAACGGCTTCCGCGGCCTCGTCAACATTTCTGACAAGGAAGCCGGTTTTGCCCTCTATAATGAGTTCCGGCATGCTTCCTTTATTGAAGGCTATCACCGGCGTACCGCAAGCCATCGATTCCACAACCGAAAGACCAAACGGTTCTTCAAAGTTTATGGGATGTAAAAGCGCCAGTGCGTTTCCGAGGAGTTCGTCGCGCTTTTCGGGGCCGGCCGTGCCCGCGTAAACGATCTGTTTATCGTCTATGTGAGGTTTTACCTCCCGGTTAAAATAGGCCTCGTCCTGAATGATGCCCGCCAGGATAAGCCTTCTTCCCGTCTTTTTTGCTATCTCTATCGCCTCTTTAGCGCCCTTGTCCCAGTGGAAGCGTCCGAAGAATAAAATGTACTCGCCCGGCACGGGATTGAACGTGAAACTTTCGATATCTATCCCGTGACGCACGGTGGCGATGTAGCTTAAATCCGGCGAGCGGTCCGCATCGCTTATGGCAACGTAGTAGACACTGTCGTTGTATTTCCTGTAAACGGGAAGAATTTTTGGCGAAGAGAATCCGTGGATAGTGGTAACCACAGGCGTTTTGGTCATTGCGGTGTAGGTTAATGGAAGAAAATCGAACTGGTTGTGAATAATATCGAATTCGTCCGCCCGTTCGAAGAGTTGCGATATGTGAAGACACTCCCAGACCTTGGGCGACAATTCCCTGTCTTCCTCGTATCCTTGGGCGACGACGGATACTAGCTTTGCTTTTGTTTCGGATTCGCCGGTCGCAAACAGGGTAACGTCGATCCCCTTTTTTACGAGGCCATCTGTCAAAAGCGAAACAGTCCTTTCCCACGGGCCGTAATGGCGCGGCGGCGTTCTCCACGCTATCGGTGAAAGCATCGCTATCCGCAAATTAATCTCCCATGGTTTTCACTGACCTTTGCCGCAAGATACGCTAATGGGTTTTCCCGAACAATCCGATTATATATGAATGAACGGGCATAGATTTGTCGGATAATGCTTTTATGAGATGATGTTAACTCATATGGAAGCAAATAATAAAACGCGTGTGCCGGTTGCGAAAAGAAGGCCCGGCTCGTTCCGGGCGGAGAAGTCCCGCGTAATTACAAGACCTTATATTCCCGGCTCCGACCATCGCGTAAGAGAGGTGATTAGCCGAGTGCTGCGGTTGAGCGGCGAAGAGGTCACAACCCTGCTGGAAGAGGTGCTCCAGGAATTCTCCGACCGGCACAGATATTTTAAGGAAATCCTTGAAAAGAACTACCTGAAGATTGAACATTGCGTGCCCGACAAAGAATCCGTTACGCCGGAGATGCGGCTTTTGCTGGGAGCTTACTTTACATGTGAATACTCTGTAGAGGCAGCAGCGCTTTTCAATCCGTCCATCGTGGTCCATCCCGACCAGAAAAAAAAGCCGGAAGGGACTGTTCGCTTTATCATGAGCTTTCGCGCGACAGGCGAAGGGCACATTTCTTCCATCGAGTTCCGCAGCGGCCAAATTGATAAAGACGGAAGCATTCTGTTCGACCCGATAAGCAACTACGTTGAAACACCGGTACTTTATACGGACAAGCTGTATTACAAACACCTTTTCGGCCTGAAACTTAACGAGATGGTAGCGATCAACGAGGTGACGACACATCTGCTTGGTGGACTGGGCGACCAATTCACGTTTGATCAGATAGTGGAAAGGGTTGCGGAGCTGGAGTCGAGAACGGATTTTGATTCGGAGCACAAAAGGAAAGCCATCGACATGGCGATGTGGCTTGCAAGGTCCAACTACGAAGTGAAGTTCCGGCCGGATCACAGGATATCCGAGAGAGTGATATTTCCGGTTTCAGAAAATGAAAGCAGGGGGATTGAAGACGCCCGCTTTGTACGTTTCACGGACGACGACGGGACTGTTTGTTATTACGCGACGTACACCGCTTACAACGGGTTCGTCATACTGCCCCAACTAATCACGACGAAGGATTTTATAACGTTCAAGATTAACACCCTCAACGGCAAGGCCGTCCAGAATAAGGGAATGGCCCTATTTCCCAGAAAAATCGGTGGCAGGTACGTGATGCTTTCCAGGCAGGACGGAGAGAACAACCACATCATGTTTTCGGATAACATAAATTTCTGGCAGGAGTCCGAAATCATCCAGACCCCGGCTCAGCCGTGGGAATTTGTCCAGATAGGAAACTGCGGTTCCCCGATAGAAACCTCAAAGGGCTGGCTCCTGTTGACCCACGGCGTCGGCCCCATGAGAAAGTACAGCATGGGAATCGAGCTGCTTGACCTCGATGACCCTTCCAAAATTATTGGCAGGCTTGATGATCCGATTTTAATACCCAGCAGCGAGGAGAGGGAAGGCTATGTTCCCAATGTCGTTTATTCCTGCGGAGCCATTATCCACAACGATGAACTTATTATTCCTTATGCCATAGCCGACCAGAGAACCAGCATAGCAACGGTTTCCGTCCCGGATCTGCTTTCACTAATGAGCCCTGCAACATAATCATAATTTTCTTCCGCTTGACGGGGGAGGACCGAGGTGGGGATGGTAATACAGGCGCCCTCGCCCGCATATTGCGCAGCCGGGCCCGCCGCGCCGTAGCGCTATGGCCGCGCAGACGGGGGCGTCTGTACTACCTTTTATATTCGGAGTCGCTGCGCACTTGGGTAGCCATGTACATTTTTAACAGGGAAAGCAGCCACGCCAGGGTGGATTCGGCTCCCTGGTTAAGGTTTGCGCCTTCGGCGCCAAGTCCGTCGCGGCAGCCGCCTGTGGTGTAATCGTATAGCGGGGCGCTGAGATCGTTTTTTCCCGGAAACCAGTCAAAACAGAGCCGCGCATTTTCTATCCATTTCTTTTCCCCCGTTACATTATAAGCCTCGATGCAGGCATCTATCATGGCGTGAACTTCCACCGGTTGTTGATCAAACCTTGCGCGCCTGCCGTTCTTAACGTACCAGCCGTCGCTGCCGACTGGCGCGAAATGGCCGGCCGGATCCGTCTGTATCTTTATAAGCCATTCAAGGGATCGCAAACCCGCCTCCACGAGGTCCCCTTTTTGAAGCCACTGTCCTGATAAAAGAAGCGCCTGCGGAACCCTGCCGTTGGAATAGGCCACGATGTTTTCTATCCAGGGCCAGTCGGGGGACGCGTTTTTTGTATACAGATCAAACAGCTTGAGCGCCAGCAGTTCCCTTATACGCCGCGTCTCGCTGTCGCCGCTGAAGTGCGCGAGATAAGCGTGAATTCCCACAAGGCTGAAGGCCCATGCGCGGGGAGATTGAAAGCCGTCCAATGCCGCAAGGGCCCTCTTAAACAGATTCAATGCCAGCTTAACCTGGCCCTCGGATTTTAACATTGCCACAGCCACTCCGAGACCCCATATCGCGCGTGCGTGACTGTCTTCTGAACCGTACTCTTCCGTCCATTTCCGGTCAAAGGTCATAAAGTTTCTGAACCTGCCGTTTTTTTCGTTTAAATCGTGGTCGAGGAAGCTAAGGTATCGGCTTGTGAGTTCATATAAAGAGCCGTTTTCCGGAAGCATGTCTTGGCCCATTACCACTGTAATCAACGCGCGGGCGTTATCGTCCGTACAGTACCCATGGCTTCTGTCCGGCACAATATACTTGGCATGTTGCAGCATGCCGGTATCGTCCGTTAGGAGACGGAGATGTTTTAAATTTATTTCCGGGAGTTCCTGCGGTGAAATATAGCGGGTTTTTACTGTTGGTATTAAAAGCGGCTTTTTCTTGCGTTCCTCTTTGACTTTCTTGAAAACCTCAAGATACTCGCGGGCGACCTCTTTCCATACCATTTTACGGCAGTGCGTGTATGCGCGCTTTCGCATGGAATTCCTCTCCGCTTCGTTTTCGAAAAGATCCGTGATTTCCGCGGCGAGGGACATAGAGTCGCGGAACGGCACAAGCCTGCCTCTTCCTTCGTCGAGCATTTCCCTGGCGTACCGGTAGGGGGTGGAAACAACGGCCTTTCCGGAACCCAGCGCGTAGGCGAGGGTTCCCGAAACAATCTGCGCTTCGTTCAGATACGGAGTAACGTAGATATCAGAACCGCCCAAAAACTCGCATAGCTCGGGCAGCTCGACGAAGCGGTTATGGAGCATCAGATGTTTTTCGACACCCATTTTTCTTGCCCGCTGTTGAATGGAGATTCGGTATTCTTCACCCGATTTTTTTTTGATATCAGGATGTGTAGCGCCCAGGACGATAAATACGGCTTCCGGGTGTTTGGAAATAATGTCCGGCAAAGCGTCAATCATATATTCGATTCCTTTGCCGGGAGACAGCAGGCCAAAGGTAAGAATGACCTTTCGCCCTTCCACTCCAAGCTTGTCCTTGTAGAAGGAGGGATCAGTGAAAGGAAGGTCCGGGATGCCGTGTGGGATTACGACGGTTTTGCTTGCCGGAATTCCGTATATCTCGCGAAGAAATTCCACTGCCTGACAGCTCATGACAACAAGCCTGTCGGACAGTTCACCAAGTTTTATAATTATTTCTTTCTGAGACGGTTTGGGGTCGTGAAGAACCGTATGAAGCGTTGTTACAATCGGCACTCGAAGATCGCCCAGCATTTCGATAACATGTGAACCGTTCTCACCGCCGAATATTCCATATTCGTGCTGCAGGCAAACGACGTCGATTGGATTTATATTCAGGAAATCGGCCGCGAGGTGGTATTCCTTGATTTTATTCTTTGAAATCTCAAAACGAACCTGATCGGGATAGTTGTATCCTTCCGGCCTGTCGTTGAGCGCGACGGCCCAGCATCTGGTTTTGGGCGCCTTATCGGCCAGGGCCGTCAAAAGGTCGGTTGTAAAAGTCGCTATGCCGCAGCGCCTTGGAAGATAATTACCTACCAGCACGATATCGCTCAACTGATCCTCCGATTTAATTGCCTATTAATTTCTCCAAGCTATTGTTCGTCTATATCCGCAATAACTCCACGGAAGGCGTGGTGTTTATCTGATCCGGCAATCTGTAAATTATTAGGAAAGTTCGTTGGATATTTTTCCGCATGCCGGCTGTTTACTCCGCCATAAATACCCTGTGTGGCCTTATCCCCAAAGCTCTTTATCGTGTTACAAATATATCATATATATTGCTATTCGATAAAATCTTCGTCAGAGTCCGTAGTAATCGTTTTAAAACAGTGGAGTGGGTGAATAAAGGCGGAATCGACCGTCAACAAAAAGCAGGCAGGGAAGGCCGCGGAATCAGGTCTGTCTCAGTTCAATCCCTTCCAGCTGATTATATCCATATCGTTCCCCTCGCCGCCGGGCTGTCCGTCCGCGCCGTATGAGACAATCTCGAAGTCGCGGTTATCCGGACCCGGCTTTTTGTAGGCATACGCGTTCCCCCATGGGTCCTTGGGAATCTGCCGTTTCAGGTAATCTTTCAGCACGGCAAGCCCTTCTTCGCTTGTTGGATACTTGTGGTTTTCAAGCCGGTAAAGGTCGAGCGCCTCCTCGAACATCGCTATCTGCGCCATCGCGTCCTTCTGCTTGGCGCTGTCTACGTGCCGAAACAGCCTCGGCCCCACGAGACCGGCCAAAAGGCCGATGATTACCATAACAACGAGGAGTTCTATCAGACTAAAACCATCGTCGTCTTTAATGATTCGCGTTATCTTCACCCCTATATTTTCGGTTTTTTACCTGTTTTGGATTATACCAGACTGCCGGTAAGGACTCTTCTTAACGTGGAAAAATCGGATTTTCAATGCCGGGAGGTTATGGTATCAATGTACAATCCTTAATGCGCCCGCTGACGCCGGGGTGGCGAAATTGGTAGACGCAAGGGACTTAAAATCCCTCGGTTGGAAACGACCGTGCCGGTTCGATTCCGGCCCCCGGCACCACCCCGCGGGTGGAGGCGATAAGCCGGCGCAAGAACGGGCTTTGCAACCGTCGTCGGCTGGGGCCGCGGTTATGTTGAATTAAATAAATTTTAGACCGATAACCGAGTGTTGCTCATCCACCTCTTTGCACCAAACAACCTTCGCATGCCTGTCCATCTTTAATTTATCGGAAGCGACCTGCACGTGCGTATTAACCGCTAGTGAACCGCCGATGTACCGAACCTGAGCGCCGGCCAGCGAATGGTCAACCATTTTGCCTTTTGTTTTATTACTGCGGATTACAAGTGTGCAGCTTGCCATTTCTTCCACATTTCTTTTCAACAATCTGTTTTCTTTCGCAAGAGAGGGTTGAAGAAGCTCGCTCATGATTGCACAATAAGTCGAGTTTCCTTTCTTGTTCCAGTAAAGTCGGATACTCATACCCATTAAAAGCGGTATGCCTCTGCCGGACGGCTCCAGCAGGTTACTTGCCGCTATTGGCTTGTCATAATATTTTTTATAATCGAAGCCTTTACCCTGATCATGGAAGCCCAGCAATATCCGTTCTCGGTTTACACATAATGTGATAGTTACCGGTTTTGTTTTTTTTACCCACTGATCTTTTACAAAATCGTTGAACTTTTCCGGTGACTCCTTTAGAGCTTTACTTTTTCTATCGTAGTCTATTTCAAGAATTCCGTGCTCTACCGCGTTTTGCAAAGATTCATTAAAGGCGATATCAATAAATGATTTGATTTTTTTTCTGTCCCATTCCCAGGTAATAATATCGACAACTTCATTAAACAGTTTTTCCCGTATAAACTCGGCTACCTTGAAAGAGAGCGCCAGAAAGGTTTTATTCTCATTGCAGACCTGGCAATAAACATCCTGAACATTTTGTTTATGATGCTCGCAGGGAGATGTCTCGTCCATGTTGTAACTACTCGCTTATAAGGAATGAAACCGATTATCATTCTTATTCTAATTCGCTTTAATCATTCTAATACTTTAGCTTTTCATTAGCAAGGAGTATTAGTACTCATTCAAATAGGCGAAAAAATACCATAAATTGGGGGTGTTTTTCGGAAATCCGATAAGGCGGGTTAGGTTTTTATCTCGCCTATCTGATAAGCGGGGTGCCCCGCGGAATTGAAAAAGTCGATCGCGGT
>JBHHVT010000108.1:0-8198 GCA_046754425.1 Nitrospinota bacterium
CCTATTACTAAGAATGGGAATTTAGATGAAAACGCTATGGAGGAGATTATAACAAACACTACCTATTGGGATTATTTAAAAGATACTTATTCTGAAGGTGTTGTTTTACGAAAAGATATCGATAATCCATGAAATGCGTTCAAGTACTATCTAATTAGAATATATGATGTTAAAAGTAGACTTGCAATTTAGCTGTAAAGCCAGCCCAGCACTGCTTGCACCACCCGCAGGGTGGAAACGTGGTATCATGTCTCCTTATGAAAAATAAAAAGGTCACTTTAATAAGGCGCGCGTTCCGGAAGTTCGCTCCGCTGGGGCTTTCCGCGCTTTTATTCGGAATCGGCCTCGGCTTCGGCCTGAACTGGAGCGGTTACGCGCATGCGGCCACCTCTTACGACCATCTGCGTATTTTCGCCGAAGTTTTGTCCATGATACAAAACTACTATGTGGAGGAAAAATCACCCAAGGAGCTTTCCGAAGGCGCCATTAAAGGTCTTTTAAGCACACTTGATCCCCACTCAATGTACATGGACAGGGAGATGTTCAAGAGCAGGCAGGAGGAGACCGCCGGCAAGTTCGGTGGAATAGGGATAGAGATTACCATCAGGGATTCGTTGCTGACAATAGTATCTCCCATCGAAGACACCCCCGCCGCGGATAAGGGATTGAAGGCGGGAGACAAAATAATCAGGATTGACGGCACGCCGACAAAGGACATGACCCTTATGAACGCCGTCAAGAAAATGCGCGGTAAAGTGGGAACTGACGTTACGATCACCATCCAGCGCGAGGGTACGGATAAGGCATTCGACGTTACAATCACCCGCGGCATAATAAAGATACGCTCCGTCAGGTACGGCATGGTCGACGATGAGGTTGCCTACCTTCGCATATCCAGTTTCAACCAGAGCACTACGAAAGAGACGAAAGCCGGCCTGGAAAAAATGATGAAGAAAAAATTCAAGGGTCTCGTCCTGGATTTGCGCAACAATCCAGGCGGCCTGCTTGATCAGGCTGTCGGCGTTTCGCGTCTCTTTTTGGATAAGGGGAAAACGATTGTTTCCACGCGCGGCCGCATCGGCGAACAAAACATCAGGAGAAGCACTATTGAAAAAGGCGAGTTCTCGGATTTCCCGATAACTGTGCTTATCAACGCCGGTTCCGCCTCCGCATCGGAGATCGTAGCTGGAGCTTTCCAGGACCTTAAGCGCGCCGTTATTGTAGGCACCACCTCTTTCGGCAAAGGCTCCGTGCAGACCATTCGACAACTTACGGACGGCTCCGGTCTAAGCCTGACAACCGCTCGATACTACACGCCGGCCGGAAGAATGATTCACGGTACGGGCATCAAGCCGGATTTTGAAGTTAAATTCATCCCGCCGGAGGGTATAGATAAAGACGCTCCCGCGCCGTTGCGCGAAAAACAGCTTATGGAGCAGTTCAACGGTAATCACGGTAAGGTTAAAGGTAAGGCTAAAAAGGAAAAAGCTGTTAAGCAAAAGAAGAAGACGTCCGCGAATATTAAAAGAAAATTGTTTGACCTGGAAAGAGATAATCAACTAAGGCGAGCGGTAGAGCTTATCAAGACTTGGGAACTGTTCAACGATTTTACAGCGCGCAAGGAGAATTGACCTCTTGCTCCCGCGGGAGTGACCGCCGCGGAAGGACGCATTTTCATAAATACTTCCTCCGTATAAACTCTCCGCTGCCCGGCGGACAGAGATGAAAAAGCGGAATTCCAAAAAAGGAAAACAAAATAAAACCGCATCATGGCGCGGAATGTCGTTACGCGGCCGGCCGCTTTTGGTGCCGGCGCTTTTTCTGCTGATAGGAGTCGGCCTGCTTGCATCCACCTTCTTTTTGTACGAGCCGCAACAGCAGGAACGATCCGCCGCCGTCATTCCCGTTCCGCCGCCACCGCCCGCGCCGGAGAAAAAAGAACCGCCGATGCCGCGCCTTGCCATCGTGATTGACGACGTCGGCGTCAGCAAAGCGCCGATAAAAAAGCTGATTGCGTTACGGATGCCGCTTACCTTTGCGATCCTTCCGAGTCAGCGGCATTCTACTGAACTGGCGAATGTGATAAACGATGCGGGCTACGAGGTTATTATCCATATACCGATGGAGCCGGACGACATTAACGGAAACAATCCCGGCAAGTCGGCATTGCTGGTGTCGCAGTCGGACCAAACCATCCGTGAAGAGATTAAAAAGATGATACAAGAAATACCGCACGCCGTCGGCACGAGCAATCACATGGGATCGAAGTTTACAAAAAACTACGACAAAATGCGCTGTGTCCTTGAAGAGATTAAAAGTTCCGGACTTTACTTCCTCGATTCGCGGACGACCGCGGACAGCGTCGCATTCAAGCTGGCGCGGCAGATGGGCGTAAAATCTTCATCACGCAGGGTTTTCATCGATAATGAACTTGACACGGAAGCGATTAAAAATGAACTTCGCCGCTCGATACGTTATGCGTTAAGCAAGGGAGAAGCTATCGCAATCGGCCACCCGCACAAGCAGACAATAATGGCGCTGGCCCAGATGAAAGAGTCGATAGAAAACGCCGGCATAGAACTGGTACCCGCGTCGAGTCTTGCGCGCTGATGCTGGTACTGGGGATAGAGTCGTCGTGCGACGAGACGGCCGCCGGTGTCGTGGATAACGGGCGGAAAATTTTATCGAACGTAATCGCTTCGCAACACGAAATACATTCGCCGTACGGCGGAATAGTGCCGGAGCTTGCATCGCGCCGCCACGTGGAAAACATACCGCATGTTATAAACGAAGCGCTGGAGCTCGCCGAAGTCTCTCTCAAACAGATAGACGTCTTCGCGGTTACGCGGGGGCCGGGCCTTATCGGCGCGCTATTGATAGGACTCTCCACAGCGAAAGCTATGGCGTGGGCGGAGGGCAAGCCGCTGGTCCCCGTCAATCATCTGCACGGCCATATCGCCGCGGCTCGGCTTAATCACGACGTTAACTATCCGCACCTCTGTCTTTTGGTATCGGGCGGGCATACGTCGCTTTATAAAGTCGAGTCGCCGGTGGCGGTGAAGGAGATATCGAGCACGCGCGACGACGCGGCGGGGGAGGCGTTCGATAAAGTGGCAAGACTGCTCGGCCTCGGTTTTCCCGGCGGGCCCGCCGTGGAAACGGCGGCGTTAAAAGGTAATGACGGTAATGTAAAATTCACGGAGCCGAAAGTGAAGGGAGCGCCGCTCGCGTTTTCGTTCTCAGGATTAAAGACGGCCGTGCGCAGACTTGTAATGACTGAACCAAAACCGGTAACCGAAGATATCGCCGCCGCGTTTCAGAAAACAGTCGCGAAGACGCTCATATCGAGAACGATGCTTGCCGCGAAGGAGTTTTCGCTAAAAGATATCGTGGTATCTGGCGGCGTGGCGCGCAATGCGTATTTAAGAAATAAAATAACCGAAGCCGCAGGCTCCGCCGGCCGCACCGTCTTTTTCCCCGACCCCATTCTTTGCACCGACAACGCCGCGATGATTGCGGCCGCCGGTTTTTATCTTTATGAGGAAAACCCGGACGATCCCCGCTTCAACGATTTCCTGAAACTCGACGCCGTCGCAAACCTTCCGTTAACCACTTAGTCATTACGGGTGTCATCGGCGTCAACCACCGGCTGTTAAGCAACAAAGGTCTACTCAATCAAGCAGCAGGAGGACGGTAAAGATGCTTATCAAAAAGATGGCGGCGAGGCTGGCGAATACGCACAGTATGGGCCAGGGGCTTTTACTGTTTTGGTTCAAACCACGCAAACCCCAGATGATTCCGACCAGCGAAAGCGGTAAGCCGGCCGACAATACGTAAATCCAATACCCGTGGAATATTTGTGACTGAAGATTCTGGCCGTAAATTTCTTCCGGCGCGAATATACGGAACGCAACGAAGATGAAAAAAATAACAATTGGGACAATAAAAATAAGGCTGTAAAACTTTCTGGCTGCTGATCGCCGCGGCTCCTCTTTCGTGCCATTATCCGGTAATTTGCTCTCGATATTCGAGATAAGCCTTTTTATGGCTTTATATCCGACTACAACCGGAATGATGTAAAGGAAAAGTATTAACCATTCCCAACCGCCCGCATCAGCAAGCATTTAATATCGCCAATCGCGTCATTACTTTTATAAAGCTCCAAATTTTCACATTGCGCATCGAGGTTATCACCTGCCTGATTCTATCAGTTTTTATCCCCTATTTTCAGCGGCGATAAGCTCTTCTTTTTTGGCGCGGCTTAACTGCTTTATGTTTATCTCGCGAGACATGGCGGAACTTTTACTGTTGTGTACCTCCCAATAGACGAGTTTTACAGGCCGCCTGCCGGAAGTGTATTTTGCCGCTTTGCCGGAGTTGTGCTTTTTTAATCGCGCATCGAGATTGTCCGTATAACCTGTGTATAAACTTTTATCCGAGCAATGGAGAATGTAAACAAAATAGCACTTTTTCATGTTAATGTCTTTCGCACTCCAACCGGTTTCATTTGTACAATCAACTTATCATTGTATATGCATATAACCATTCGTCTTGCGGCGCAACGCGTAAAATCGTTTATCAGTAATATAATATCGATGTAAGATATACCAGCCATACATCTGGTGAGTGTCTGTTGCCATTCCGCTTGAAAAGGAGTTAAAAAATGAAATTGGCAGAGGAAATTCTTGAGTATCAAAAATCGATGATGGGGAAAATCCCTGAAGAGACGATGAAAATTATGATGGGTGCCACTCAGAGGCTTATCGAATCCGGTATCGCCGAAAAAAGCTTGAAGGTGGGCGATAATGCGCCGGATTTTTCTCTGCCGGATGCCACAGGTAAAACGATATCCTTATCGGATGTCGTGGCGAACGGCCCGGCAGTTTTGAACTTTTACCGGGGCGCGTGGTGCCCCTATTGCAACCTGGAACTGCATGTCTTGCAGGAGGCTTGCCCGGAAATCGAAAACCTCGGCGCCAGGCTGGTGGCGATATCCCCCAATCTGCCGGATAAATCACTTACTTCGATAGAAAAACATTCATTAAAGTTTGACGTTTTAAGCGATATCGGCAATAAAACAGCCCGCGAGTTCGGCCTTGTATATGAGCTTGACGAGGAACTCCGGCCAATCTATATGCAGTTTGGATTGGATATACCCGGCCATAACGGCGACGAGTCATGGGAGCTTCCAATTCCGGCGACATACCTTATCGGGACGGACAGGAAAATTGCATACGGATTCGTCGATGCCGACTACACCAAACGTATGGAACCGGAGGAGATTCTTGTACAACTTGAAAAAATGACCGGTTAGCTTATACCCGAATTTACGGGAGTTAAAAAAGTCGATTTAAGAAAATAAACGACATTCCGCCGAAAAGCGCCGCTACCGGCAGGGTGATTACCCACGCGAGTACAATCTGCGCGATCGTTTGATAGTGGGCACGACGCGTAGCGAATCCGATACCGATAAGCGAGCCTACCGATACATGCGTTGTCGATACCGGCATTCCGAATCTGGAAGCGGCGATAACAAGAAAACCTGTAACGAGGTTAGCCGAAAAACCCTGCCCCGCGGACATATCGGTTACTTTTAACGACATTGTTTCGGCCACTTTTTTCGCGCTTATCAGCCCGCCCATCGCCATAAAAACCCCGACGCCCGCGATTGAAAATACGGGGCCAAAGGCCGCGCCCGCTAAAATGAGAGCGGCGATTTTTGGCGTGTCATTAAGTCCCCTCGCAAAACTCACCATCCCGGCGGAAAGGTAGTGAGCCTTGTCGAGTATGGAGCTATACTCCACACCCGCCAACGTGCCTGAATACGTTCCCGTGCACTCCTCTTTTGTGCCGATAACCAAGGACGGCAGCGCGCGCTCTTTCAGAACCGCTTCACTTCCCGAAATTTGCCCGGCATCGGTGGAGCAGTTCACACAGATGCACGATTCCTTTTTGATGGAGGCGGATTTTCTTATCTTACTCAAAGTCGGATAAAGAATGGAGGCAAGAAAGACCGAAACAAACGGGCTTACCAGTAGCGGCAGAAAAAAACCGCTCGCCAGTTTCGAAAAGTTTACACCCTCCGGCGACGCCAATAGCCCCGCGCCGATAAGTCCGCCGATAAGGGCGTGCGTTGTGGAAATCGGAAACCCAAGCCTAGTTGCAAGCAGTACTGTCAAGGCCGTTGCAAAGCCGACGGATGTAGAATAGGTTGTTAACGTCACTACCTCGTCGGGAACAAGCCCTTTGCCGCTAAATGCTACAAGCAGCGTTTTGGCAAGATAAAGCGCGGTGACGGAGCCGGCAAAAGTGGTAACCGTCGCCCAGAGAAGGGCCCTTTTATAATCTGATGAGCCGCTTCCGAAAAGTGTGGCGACGCCTTTGAAATTATCGTTCGCCCCGTTTGCGTAGGCCAATGACAGGCCGATAAGTAAAATGGAAAATGCAGCCATTTTTTACCTCGACAGAATATAAACTAATTCTTGGATATTATGCATCTATATTACGCTTTCCACCATCGATTAATCAAAGCCGGTTATCAATAGGACTATTCAGGAATAAAGAGTTGACCTTGTTTTTTTCCGATCTATACGGATGCGCCATCGGACTTAAAATGGTGATACAATGGTACTACAGTATAATCAGAGAGTAAAAATAGTCGCCGTAAAAGGTGCTCGGTACATCCCAAAAAAGACAATGGAGGTGATAATGATAAAAAAACTCGTGAAACACGGCAACAGCAGGGCAATCATACTTGACCGTGGCGTACTGGACCTTCTCAAAATAAATGATGAAACGCCGCTGGACATTTCAACGGACGGGAAACTACTCATCATATCTCCTGTGCGGGAGAAAAAGCGCCGGAAAAAGTTTGAGGAAGGGCTTGAGTACGGAAATAAAAAATACGGTAGTATGCTAAAGCGTTTAGGCAATAAATGAGCTTTGACTTCCTTGAGCTTGACGATCTACTGAAAATCCATCACGACCAAATTAAAAGGTATGGCGGTTTCGAGGGGGTCAGGGCGATGGAACTGTTACAATCGGCCATTGCCATGCCGCAGGCCGGAGCAGGCGATACGTATTTTCATAAAGATGTTTTCGAAATGGCCGCGGCTTACCTTTTCCACATAATTAACAACCACCCGTTTATAGATGGAAACAAGCGAACGGGCGCGATGTCGGCAATAGTTTTTCTCAAGCTTAACGGATATGCCTTAAGAGCTCCGGAGAAGGCCTACGAAAACCTTGTCATGTCTGTCGCCGCCGGGAAAACAGGCAAAGTAAAAATAACGGAGTTTTTTAAAAACCATTCTGAATAATTCCTTTTCCCATTAAGAACAAATAATAACCAGTCTTGTTTATAAACTGGCCTGCCAAGCCATAGTTGAAGAGTTTTGAAAAAACCCGCAGAACAAAGGCTGGTGGAGGGCTCGCCGTCTTCCGGAAATTCAGTCTCCCCAGCGCCGACACATCAAAAACCCTTTATTTACAATGCCTTGAGAGCTTCCGATTGCCGTTCTCCGCGTCCCGCTGCGGGAAATGTTTTTCTCCACATTTTCTCCAAACGGAGAATGGACGCGGGTTCGATTCCCGTTTGCACATCAAACGCGGTGATATCGTAACCCAAGTCTCCAGCCCAGGATTATCCCTCCGGTGGAAATGGATCATTACCATGGCTGTCTTTTTGTTGGATTTTTCCGTCCTTGCCATGGATAACGAATTCCGTTCCCTGGTTTCGGCTGATCTTGCGACCAGCATCAACCGCATCTCGTTTTGTGTCAAAATGACCGCTGGCTCGGTTTGAGCCGCTTTTCTTTACATCCCAGCCACCGTCGGCATTGGGAACTACATGATGAGATTCACTTTTTTTCGGCATGTCATACCTCCATATTTTTGTTTTGAGTACAGCCCAATAGCTGCTCCGCCAATATCAGGACATCCACCGGCCAGAAGCACTGCGGGCGAGGACGGCGCACATGCGGTTGTCCGGCCACTGGGCGACAGTTAAGCAAGCACTCGGTCCATTGCTCGGGAATCGCGTCCTGCCAGCGCTTCTGACGCTGGTAGACCTCCACCATGCCCAGTAGCACGCCCCGAAGATCCGGGCCCACATGCGCCGACACCTCGTCCGTGATAGGCAGACTCATGACAGCGGAGATGCCGTACTTGGAGAAGTAACGGCCCAGGCGGCTGTGTTT
>JBHHVT010000109.1:0-8094 GCA_046754425.1 Nitrospinota bacterium
CGGCGACCAGCATCAAAACGGTAAGCAGTACGGAAATTTGTTTCGCCGTCCGGGGCATATCTATACTTTATCTTCTTTTTCTTCCTCAATCACGGCGATGGATATAACCTTGTCCTCTTCCATGGTGTCTATAATGGTTACTCCCTGTGTGCTTCTGCCGAGGACCGGTATTTCATTTACGTTTGTACGAATGATTTTGCCTGAACGCGTAATCGCCATAATCTGGTTATCTTCCTCCACCAGTTTCAGGCTTACCACATCCCCGTTTCGTTCCGAGTTTATAATGTTAATCATTCCCTTGCCGCCTCGTGTCTGCACCCGATACTTTTCAATTTTCGTCCGTTTTCCGTATCCGTTTTCCGTGATTGTAAGAATTTGCGAATCAGGCCCCGTAATGCCGAAACCTACAACATGGTCGCCCCCTGCAAGGACTATCCCGCGCACACCCGCCGTACGCCTGCCCATGGGCCTTACATTTGTTTCGTCGAAGCGAATTGCTTTGCCTTTTGCCGTCCCTACGAAAACGCCGCTCTCTCCATTGCTGATACCCGCGCTGGCAAGCTCGTCTCCCTCGCCCAGCACAATGGCGATTATCCCTTTTATATGGATATTGGCATATTCCGACAGCTTGGTCTTTTTTATCATTCCTTTTTTAGTCGCCAGTATGAGGTACCTGTTCTCTTCATGGAAATCACGGATGGAAAAGACCGCCGTAACCCTCTCCTCGCGGGTAATACCCAGCAGGTTAGCCAGCGACTTGCCCCTTGCAACGCGTCCGGCCATCGGTATGCTCCATACTTTCAGGCGATACACCTTGCCGAGCGATGTGAATATAAGGAGATACGAGTGAGTGGATGCAACGAAAACACGAACGACAAGGTCCTCCTCCTTCACGTCCATCGCCTTTACTCCCTTGCCGCCCCTTCGCTGGGCGCGGTAAACGTCTTTCGGCACCCTTTTGATGTAGCCGCCTTTGGTGAGCGTAACCACAACGTCCTCTTCCGCGATAAGGTCTTCCTCGTCCATCGCCACCGCGGCTTCTTCTATCTGCGTACGCCGCTTGTCGCCGAACGAGCGATCAATCTCCTCCATCTCGCCCTTGATGATTTTGTACTTCTCTTCCTCATGATCGCGGATGAAAACAAGCTGTTCTATCTCGTTGCGGACCGCCGCCAGATCGTCTTCGATTTTCCGGCGTTCCAGGCCGGTTAGCCGCGCGAGCCTCATGTCGAGAATAGCCTTCGCCTGCGTTTCTGAAAGCGAGAATTTGGTCATCAGTCCGCTGCGCGCTTCGTTTGGGGATCCGCTTGTGCGGATGAGCTTTACAACCTCGTCAATGTTGTCTACGGCGGTTTTAAGACCTTCCAGAATATGCTCGCGCGCCTTCGCTTTTTTAAGATCGTGCAGTGTGCGCCGCGTTATCACCACCCTGCGGTGTTCGATAAAGTAAGTAATAGCCTCCTTCAGGTTCAGCAGTTTCGGCTGGCGGTTCACAAGCGCAATCATGTTGACGCCGAACGTCTCCTGAAGCTGTGTATGCTTGTACAGCTGATTCAAAATAACGGTAGGCATTGCGTCGCGCCTAAGCTCTATCACGAGGCGGATACCGTTCCTGTCCGATTCGTCCCTTATATCGGATATTCCCGTCATCTTTTTGTTTCGCACAAGGTCGGCTATCTTTTCCATGGTACGCGCCTTGTTAACCTGGTAAGGGAACTCCGTTATTATGATGTTGTCCTGATCGCCGCGCCTGTTCGGTTCCAACTCGATCTTCGCCCTCATTACGACCGTTCCGCGTCCGGTCATGTAGGCGGAACGGATACCGGCGCGCCCCATAATTATCCCTGCGGTCGGGAAGTCGGGACCAGGCACTTTTTCCATAAGCTCTTCTATCGAGCAGTCGGGGTTTTCAATAGCGTGTATTACGGCGGAACACATCTCCTTCAGGTTGTGGGGCGGGATGTTCGTAGTCATCCCGACCGCGATGCCGGAAGAGCCGTTTACCAGCAGGTTCGGGAATTTACACGGCAAAACCGTCGGCTCTTCCATGGAGTCGTCGTAGGTCGGTAAAAAGTCCACTGTCTCTTTATCGAGGTCAGCTATCATCTCGTCCGCAAGTTTTTGCATTCTTATTTCCGTGTAACGCATGGCGGCGGCGGAGTCACCGTCAATCGATCCGAAGTTGCCCTGCCCGTCCACCATCGGGTAACGAAGTGAAAAGTCCTGGGCAAGCCTCACGATTGTGTCGTAAACGGCCTGGTCGCCGTGCGGGTGGTACTTGCCGATAACATCGCCCACTATACGCGCAGATTTCTTGTAGGGTTTGTTATACACATTGCCCATTTCGTTCATCGCGTAAAGAACGCGGCGATGGACAGGTTTCAGGCCGTCACGAACATCGGGAAGTGCGCGGCCGACGATTACGCTCATGGCATAATCGAGGTAAGACGAGCGCATTTCGTCTTCAATATTTACAGGCAGCTTAAAAGATTTTTCGTCACTCATAACGCACCAGTCTACCATCCCCGGAGGTTAATCACAGATATATTTATTCCACTAACGGCAGAACTAAAAGAAATAAAAACAGAGCCGGAAAAGACTTATAACTTTATGATATGTAAGATATTAAGCCTTTTGCGGTTTTGAGGATAACCGGATACGCGGTTACGACGCCAGCTTCTTTTTCTCTTCAAACTCCACCTTGTCGATTTCGCCGCGGACATAGCGTTTCTTCAAAATATCAAGCGCGCTTTCCATTTGCGGAGCGACATTAGCGCCGCTTGATTTATTAACGGCCCATATGACCAGCGCTACGATGCCTACCAGTATGAGAACCCAGAAAAACATTCCGAAAAACATGCCGTATCCGGAGCCAAACCCCATTCCTTCCATCATTCCACCACCCATCATGATTTATCCATCCTATTAAACAATGTTTGTTGGCTTTTCCTCCGCGAATGTATGCTATCTATCGATTATCAGTTCACGCTGCCGGTTTTGCGTACCTGTCTATAATCTCGAAAATCTCCTCTATTTTCGCTTCGGCCTCTCCCTTCTTTACAGCGTCGGCAACACATGTCCTTATGTGTCCCCTGAGAACTTCCAGATTCGCCTTTTTAAGCAAGGACTGTGCGGACAGTATCTGCTTCGATATGTCGATGCAGTACCTTCCGTCCTCGACCATTTTCACTATGCCGTCTATCTGTCCTCTTGCGGTCTTGAGGCTTAAAAGGGTGTCTTTTTTTACGGTATCAAGCATCTTCCCTACCCGGCGGCCACGGCGGTGGCCGTGTAGCCCGCTTCCTCGACCGCCGCTTTCAGTGTATCGTCGCTTACGCTTTCATCCACGTCTACGTCCGCCTTCTTTCCCGCAAGGTCCACGGCGGCAGATGTCACGCCTTCAACTCCGTTAAGCGCCTCTGTAACGTGACTCACGCAGTGCCCGCAAGTCATGCCTTCTATTGAAATTGTCTTTTTCATCACAAGTCCTCCTGTTAATTAAAATTTTTAAGTCTTAACGCGTTCAGTAAAACCGATATTGAACTAAAGCTCATGGCCGCCGCCGCGAATACCGGCTTCAGAGGCGGCCCTCCGAACAACACCAGCAGACCCGCCGCGACGGGGATGCCGAGACTGTTATAGAAAAACGCCCAGAAAAGGTTCTGCTTTATGTTGCGCACGGTAGAACGGCTCAGCCTTAAAGCTTTCTCGACGCCGGCAAGGTCACCGCTCATCAAAACGATGTCGCCCGACTCCATGGCGACGTCGGTGCCGGTGCCCATCGCGATGCCGACGTCGGCGCGTGCAAGCGCCGGCGCGTCGTTGATGCCGTCGCCGACCATACACACCTTCCTGCCGGTATCCTGGAGCTTTTGAACCTCTTTGTCCTTGTCCTGCGGCAGAACCTGCGCGATAACTTCCTCTATTCCGGCTTCAGCGGCAATCGCTTCGGCCACGGACTGCGAATCGCCGGTAATCATTACCGTCTCTATCCCGATTTCCCGCAACCGTTTAACAGCGGCCGAGCTCGTAGGTTTAATCGTATCCGCCACTCCGATTATCGCCGCGAGCTTTCCGTCTATCCCAACCAGCAAGGGGGTATGTCCCTGCACGGATACCTTATCCAGGGTGTCGCTTGCAAAATCGGTATCGATATTTTCGCTCTTAAGAAGCTCCGGTTTACCCACCATCACTTCTTGGCCGTCGTACCTGCCCTTCACACCAAAACCCGGCACGGATTTAATATCGTTTGCCAGGGTGAACTTTACCCCATGCACCTTTGCCGCCTTAACCACGGCCTTTGCCAGCGGATGTTCGGAACCGGCTTCCACCGAAGCGGCGATAGGCCACAGCGATTCCTCATTGAATCCGTTAAACGATGCAAATGAGGTAACGGCCGGTTTACCTTCCGTAATCGTGCCTGTCTTGTCGAAAATAACCGTGTCGACCTTATGGGCGTTCTCCAGGGCGACCGCGCTTTTAATCAGTATTCCCATATCGGCGCCGCGTCCCGTCCCGACCATGATGGCCGTGGGCGTGGCAAGCCCCAACGCGCACGGACAGGCGATTATAAGAACCGATATGAATATGGTCAGGGCAAACGTAAACGGCTGTCCCGACACATACCACGCAAGGGCCGATAACAACGCGGTGGCCGCGACTACCGGAACAAATATCCCGGAGACCTGGTCCGCCATTTTGGCGATGGGCGCCTTCGATCCCTGCGCATCCTCCACCAGCTTGATAATGCGCGCAAGCATCGTCTCCGCGCCAACGCGCTCTGCCCGAATCTCTATCGTACTTTCGCCGTTAACGGTTCCGCCTATGAGTTTATCGTTTTGTTTTTTGTTGACCGGCATGCTCTCTCCAGTAATCATCGATTCGTCAACTGACGTTGTTCCCTTTATAAGGACGGCGTCGGTAGGTATTTTCTCTCCCGGTTTCACCAGCAGGAGGTCGCCGGGATGGACATCCTCAACCGGAATGGTTTTATGCGTATCCCCTTCTATCAGAGTTGCCGTGTCCGGCGCGAGATTCATCAATTTTTGGATTGCGGAAGACGTCCGCTTTTTTGCCCTGTCTTCCATGAACTTGCCGAGTAAAACCAGCGTAAGAATCACACCGGCGGCCTCGAAATAGAGGTTATGTATAAACGATTCGCCGCCGCCGAGAATTTCCAGAGTACCGTAAAAAGAGTAAATAAGCGCCGCCGCGGTTCCCATAGCTATGAGCGTATCCATGTTGGCTCCGCCGTGAAGGGCGGCCTTTGTGCCGCTTATATAAAACCTGCGCCCGGCAAAAACTATTGGTGCGGTCAGAAAAAGCTGAACAAGAGCGAGCCGCGCGGGATTTGATTCTTCTGAAATTAATTCAGGCAGGGTTAGGCCCACATACGGACCCATTGTAATAATAGCCAGTGGAACTGCGAAAATAATAGCCAGGATTAAGTTAAAACGAGGCTGCTGTAACAGCGGTAGTTCCTGCTCCATCCTGGTTTCACCGCCGCTTAACGGCTTATATCCCGCTTTTTCTATCGCCTTTTTAAGGTCGGAAAGGCGCACCTTGCTTGTGTCGAAGGTTACGGCCGCCTTTTCGGTGGCGTAGTTGACGGACGCTTCGATAACGCCTTCCGTCTTATTAAGCTGCTTTTCAATACGGGCGGCGCAGGCGGCGCACGTCATTCCACCTATGGGAATAGTTACCTTCCCGTGAGCCGTTTCCTCAACTCCATAACCGGCCTTCCTGACGGCCTCTTCTATTAAAGCTGTATCTGGATTTTTACCTGTAACTACCAGTTTTTCCATGAGAAAATTTACGGAGGCATCACTAACTCCCTCCACTTTCCTTACGGATCTTTCGACCGCCGTTGCGCAGGCGGCGCATGTCATGCCCGTCACTTTAACTGTTACCGGTTCATCTGCAACTTTCATCTTTTTACCTGTAAATATCCTTATTACCAGCACGGCACCCCACCCCATGTGGGGTGCCTAACAAAAGAATACGAAATACTGCCTCATTCGTCAAGTGGGCAAATCAAACATTGCCATCCACTCCAGCCCTACCTTACGCCGCATGGCGTTTCGCGGATCCACTGGCAATGGCTACGTTGTAGATCGGCGTCCAGATCAACGCGAAGTACCAGCCGTAAACATAGCTCTCTATCAACCCCAGAAGAAAACTGCTCCAGCTTATCCACTCAAAGCCCGGCAGCAGTTTCTGCCAAGTTCCATACATGGCGTACTCCGGGAACATCAAGTCGAAACCGACGCATAGTGTGAACGTGATCGCCAATATCAGGCTGGTGGCGTGACCAACCGCTACGAGGGATATAGACTGTTTCATGACTTTACTCCTTCCTTGATTTTGAGATAACTGTTTGGGTCGGCGTCAAACTTGTCGAGGCATTTCCTGGAACAAAATCGATATAGCGCCCCCTCATACATCTTTCCGTACCCCTTGTAGTCCTCGACCTCCATGCCGCAGACCGGATCGCTGTTTTTTGAGACAGAATCAGCGTGTTGATGGTCATGGCTCTTATCTCCATTGGCATGGCCATGATCACCGTGGACCATATGCGCGCCGCATCCGAAGCGCATCATGAGATAGAAAAATGCACCGAACAATATAAACGTCAGCAGACCTTCCATATTAGCCTCCTTTTTTCATAGACGATATTCGGTTCGCTCCACAAACGTGTACCAATCACTGATAACTCCCAATCCGGGTTTACATATTTTTTACGGTTTTCCTTTGACAGCGGCACCAGACGCAGTCACAGCTGTCCGTATGGTTGCAGCGTTCGTCTTTAACGCGGCTGTGATAATGACTTATCGCGTAGGGGTATAACAGCCACTTCCAGGGGCTCCATGCGTATACGCCAAGCAAGTAATCCTTCGCACTGCCGGCTTTGGAAAAGCGCCTGATAAACCTTCTATACAACGCGTTGCCCAGCCGATCCACGAGAACCCTGTTTATCATGGAAGCGCGGAGCCGCGGCCTGAGAGTTTTCCGCCATAGCCCGTCATAGTTTTTTTCATGGATGATACTCTGTGCCGCCAGATAACCAGATGTCATCGCGTAACGCATTCCAAATCCCCAGAGAAAATCCTGAAAACCGGCGGATTCTCCTACGTATAGATGGCCTCCATGCTCCTCTTTTGGACGCAGGAAAAAATTTCCAAAACCGCCGAACTCGCGCGGATTTTTCATCTCAAATGAAAGAAGTTCCTTAAATGCTTTCACCGTTTTCTGAAAGTAGATATTCACATCGCTATAATCCCGAATTAGGACGGTAGCCAAAGTAGCCTTGCCCCCGCAGATAAGAAAATAGGAATAGGCGCCCGGCGACAGCCGGTCATCGAAAATACCGATAGATTGATCAGGCAAGTTTGTTTCAAACGTGACTCCTTTGGCAATCGCATCGGCGCCTTTCGGACCGATTGCGGTGATCGTTCCGGGTTCAATTTTTTCGATCCGCTTGCCAAAAACTATTTCCACGCCTGCATCAAGAGCCTGTGCCTTAAGGCCTTGTTCCAGAGAGTCGCTAACTCGACCGCGTCGCACCAGATAAAACAGCGGCTTATCATTTTTTATCTCGATTTTCTCGCGGTCGGGACCGTAAACGACTCCCCCATAAAACGGGACGCAATGGAAGTTTATTTCGACCCCTATTTTGCGGAGTTGGTCCTGGACATCTTCTTTTTCGCTCCAGTTCTCTATACCCTGAAAATCACCGTTAAAACGATGACCCACGTCGTCGCGCTCTTCGTATATCCTCACGCGCAGACCGGCCTTTCTCAACGATAAGGCCGCCACCAAACCTGCCGGCCCTGCCCCCACAATTTCGACTGTTTTGGACTTTTCCATTTATCACTCCATTCCTTCAACTACATAATACCACACCCCACGTGGGGTGCCTATCTGAAGTGTAGACCATTTCAACTCGGTACCAACGGAAAAATCGATTATTAATAAAAACCTCCCCCCTTGCAATGAGGCATAAAGGGAACTGCAACCTACCGCTCTGCCGCTAAAAAGTTATCTCGAAGCGAAGCGTGGCAATATGGGCCATATTGTTGTCGGACCGCGCTCCCG
>JBHHVT010000110.1:0-8060 GCA_046754425.1 Nitrospinota bacterium
GTTGAAAAGGAATCACGCGAAATTGAAATCCTCGAAAAATACCTTCCGGAGCAGATGCCCGAAGATGAAATCCGTGAAAAAGTCGGCGCGGTAATAGAAAAACTCGGTTCGCCGGGTATGAAGCAAATGGGCGAGGTAATGAAAAGCGCCATGAAAGAGATCGGAAAAAGCGCTGACGGCAGTGTGATTAGCAAAATTGTAAAGGAACTGTTACAGCCCAGCTCGTAAAGGCGGGCCTGGCAAAGGCTGGCGGCTTGACAGTTTAAGAACGACGACCGCCGGGTGTGCACAGCCCGGCAGAAACAGGGGTATGACTTGCGATCTCTTTATCCGCAGGATTTTATAGACAGGGTAAAGTCGGCAAACGATATAGTCGGAACGATATCATCTTACCTTCACTTGAAAAAAAGCGGCGCCAACTACGTGGCGCTCTGCCCTTTCCATACGGAAAAGACGCCCTCCTTCAGAGTCAGCCATTCCAAACAGATATTTCACTGTTTCGGCTGCGGAGAGGGGGGGAACGTAATCAGTTTCGTAATGAAATACGAAAACCTGCCGTTCATCGACGCCATGAAACTGCTGGCGGAGCGCGCCGGAATACCGATTCCGCATGCGAAGGAAGAACGCGAACTGACGCGGCTTTACGATGTGAACAGGGAGGCGGCGGCCTTTTACAAGGAACGGCTGAAAACCGCCGCCGAAAAGTCCACGGTTGCCGAATACGTCAAAAAAAGAGCGATGGACGCCGGCACAATGGAACTTTTCGGCATAGGATACGCGCCGGATTCATGGGACGCCTGCCTTAAACATCTCAGTCACAAAAAATTTTCCGCTGCGGATATGGCCGCGGCCGGCATTATTAAAAAAAGTTCGACCGGCAATTATATAGACACATTCAGGAACCGCCTTATCTTCCCTATCTCAAATGAACAGGGAAGAGTCATTGCTTTCGCGGGGCGGCGGCTGTCGGCGGACAAGGGGCCCAAATATCTCAACTCACCCGAAAGCAGGGTGTACAACAAAAGCAGGGTCGTCTACGGCCTCAAACATGCGGCGGAGCATATCCGTAAAGCCGATCAGCTGCTGGTCGTCGAAGGATATACAGACCTTATATCCCTGTATCAGTCCGGCATAAAAAACGTGGTGGCTACGGCCGGGACCGCCTTTACGCCGTATCACTGCAGGATTTTGATTCGCTACACAAAAAACATCGTGATGGTTTTCGACGGCGACGAGGCTGGAAAAAAAGCGGCCTCCCGCGCAACCAGGATAGCGATGGAGCATCAGGTCCGCCCGCGAATTGTAATGCTGAAAACCGGAACGGATCCCGATGATGTCGTAAAAAAAGCGGGACCGGAAGCCTTCCGAAAGCTCGTTGACGAAGCAAAACCGTACATGAGCTACATGATCGAACTCGCGTGCGGCAAGTACGACCTCTCCAGCGCCGAAGGAAGGGCGGACGCCGCAAGGTCGCTTTTGCCCGACCTGGCGGAAATCAGGGATCCGATAGAAAGGGCAAGCTATGTCGAGGCAATTTCGGAAAAACTGAAGATACCCGCCTCGAAAATAGAAAGCCGCCTCGGCGACGCCGTCAACGAAAAACCGCAGCAATCTCACCGGAAAATCCGGCAAAGCGATCCACAGAAAATGGAAAAAATCATGATACGGATAATGATCGACCACCCCGAAATAGTGGAGACAAAACTAAAAGAGCTAAAACCGGAAGATTTTCAGGATCCGCTCTACCGCAGGATATTCAAAACAGTGATAGAACATCGCGGTTCCGAATCCAGAGCAGGAAACGACATCATGGAAAATATAGAGGATGAGGAACTCCGCCGCGCCGCGAGAACGCTTGCGATGGAAAACAGGCTGTACGAGGAGGAATACTGGGATAAAAATGTGGATGATTTCCTTTCACAAATCAGGCTGCGGGCACGTAAATCCTTATATAACCAGATGTTACGAGCAGCCGAGGAGGGAAAGCAGGAGGATTACCTGAAGTATCAGAAAACCTACCGTGAGCTAAATTAATATGTTAGAATCAAATGTTAAAAATGCTGGATTAAGACTGGAGACAACTTTACCTATTACGGTAATTAAACCCTCTTTTATGGGAGCCCGAGTTTGCGATGGTAACTAAAACCAGGAAAACGGGGAAAAGCGCCAAAGTAAAGACGACCAAAAAGAACAGCGTCACCGCTAAAGCAAAAGGTAAAGGCGGCGGCACGGCGGCCGTAGAGACAAGTCCGCCGGTAAACGCACCGGTACAGAAAGTAACTGTGGCAAAAAAGAGTGCGACGGGCGCGCTGAAGAAGAAGGTGGAAAGCCGCGGCAGTTCGGTGTCGCTTTCATCAGAGGATCCGGTAAGGATGTATCTGAAAGAGATGGGCAGCATCCCCCTCCTTACAAGGGAAGGCGAAGTCTCCATCGCTAAGCGGATTGAGGCCGCGCAAAATTCCGTTCTCGATACAGTTATCAGTTGTCCGATCACAACAGATGAGGTTATGCACAGGATCGCGGAACTGAAAGACGAGAAGATCACCATACAGTCCCTTGTGGTCTGGGGCGACGTGGAGGAAGCGCCATCCTCATCCAGCAAAATAACAACCGAAACAAAACGTGTGGCGAAGCTGGCTCGTAAAATCATCACTGCGGCAAGCAATTGGCGCAAGGCATCCAAACAGGCGGCCCTGAAAAAAATCAGCGCGGCGGAAGCCCAAAAAAGAAAGAAAAAGGCCGACAAGCTGTTTGCAAACTTCCGGGAATTGCTGGTGGAACTTAACCTTAATCAAAATCAGCTCGACAGCATCATTGAAACTATCCGAGTGCATAATAAAATGTGCATCGCACTCAGCAATGAAATAAACAGGTTAGAGGCAAAATTAAACGGCACAAGAAAAACAGCAAAAAAACTGACTACGGCGCAAAAAAGGGAGTTAAGTGAGAAGCTGAAACAGGCTAACGCCGCTCTTAAAGCCGAAGAGAAAAAGGTCGGTATGAACGCGGCAACCCTTGCGGAGACCAAAAAGAAAATCGACGTGGGCCGCATGGACGACCGGCAGGCAAAACGCGAACTGGCGGAGGCCAACCTACGGCTGGTCGTTTCCATTGCCAAGAAATACACAAACCGCGGCCTGCAGTTTTTGGACCTCATTCAGGAAGGCAATATAGGCCTGATGAAGGCGGTGGACAAGTTCGAGTACCGCCGCGGCTACAAATTCTCCACATACGCCACCTGGTGGATACGGCAGGCGATTACCCGCGCGATAGCGGACCAGGCTCGTACGATCCGGATACCGGTGCACATGATTGAGACGATTAATAAACTCATCCGCACATCGCGCCACCTCGTGCAGGAGCTGGGGCGTGAGCCGAAGCCGGAAGAGATAGCGGAAAAGATGGCCATGCCGGTTGACAAGGTACGCAACGTGCTGAAAATCGCCAAGGAGCCGATATCGTTGGAAACTCCGATAGGCGAGGAAGAAGATTCGCATCTCGGTGATTTCATAGAAGACAAGAAAACTATCTCGCCGGTGGAAGCGATAATAAAAATGAACCTGAAGGAACAGACCGCCAAAGTCCTGCAGACGCTCCAGCCCCGCGAGGAGATGGTTTTGCGAAAACGTTTCGGCATCGGCCTCGGCACGGAACACACGCTGGAAGAGGTGGGGCAGGATTTCGACGTGACACGCGAAAGGATACGACAGATAGAAGCCAAGGCGCTTCGAAAACTGCGGCACCCCAGCAGGAGCAAACGGTTAAAAAGCTTCACGGAAAGCTGATTTCCCTCAAACCCCGGCGGTCTGTGGGAATTGGACGCCGCATAAAGTAATCCATGGGTTTTGCGCGCCGTTTAAAGGAAACGCGAAGGCGATTGTCAGGGAAGCAGGCATTTCAGAGCGTGCGGCACAACAGTTAAAACAGGCCTATCGGAAAATCTGTATAGAAGATATCAAATGCCGGGTTTTTCGAAGCGTATAATTCCCTTCATACTTATTTGATGGCGGGTGCAGTAAAACTCGAATGAACCATAGCGCATAAGTCTGAACTCCAGCACTGCTTTTTCACCGCCTTTGATTACGGTTGTTACCAGTTCCAACCCAGGAATAACCAGGTCATGTTTCCATTCGTAATCCCTATTGCGTAGCGCTATATGGACGGTATCCCCAATGCTTGCAATAACTGTAGGGTTTTCCGGCTTAAACCGAACGTTTTTGGCGGTAATTATAAGAGCGTTGGGGCCGTATCTTATTTTATCTATCAAGTCGTAGTCGGACGTGACTTTTACAAAGAACCCAAACAGGACGAATGCAATTACCAATCCCGCGGCTAACCTGCCTTTTGGCCCCTTCGCTTTGCTGTCCATTATCCTTTACGCTAATTTTACCGCTCTTAATGGATATAAAGTAGCGGGCCGAAGCCGGATGTCGTTCCGGCCCAGGCCATATCTGGATTTCTTACCGCCTAACCATACTCCGACCATCCACAAAAACGACGGGGGAAAATTATAATCGCTTCTATTCTGGTGGCGCTTTCAGCTTGATACTTCTTTTTTCCCCATGTAGCTGTTGATTTGCTACCGGCCTCACTGTATCTTAAAGCGGCATTAGGAGAGATTTTGCTCAAGAGATAAAAAGGCGAAAATGGCTGTTTTTAGCGGCATACGCTAGACATAACGGCTTATTGAAAGTGTTTGAAATATTAAAAGGTTGGGCCCATAGCTCAGTTGGCTAGAGCCACCGGCTCATAACCGGTTGGTCCCAGGTTCGAGTCCTGGTGGGCCCACCACTACCCTGCGGGCAGCCGCAATATGCTGTCGCCGATACAAGTAGCAACTCTATGACAACTGATTCCTGTGATTCCTGATTTTTCGGCTTTGCCGATGTTGCCTGCCCGTGTACGGGCCGGGTCGGGTCCGATGGAGAGCGGCCGGATGTCGTTGCGAGAGCGGGCTTGGACTTATGGGTCCACCACTAACTTGCAAGCAACGGTAAATTGCCGGCGCCAAGGTAACTATACCATGACATGATAATATGCTTGCCAATGCCCAATAGACCCGGATGGATTCTGCCAGTCATCGTGTTATCCCAATTAATGGGAACCTCGCTTTGGTTTGCCGGCAATGCGATATTGCCGCAGTTGGATCAAAGGCTAAGCCTGGGCGAAGACGCAGTCGGTTACATGACCTCCTCAGTTCAATTGGGCTTTATTCTCGGCACACTGTTGTTCGCGTTCCTGACACTGTCTGACCGTTATTCACCAAGGGTAGTCTTTTTTCTATGTTCCCTGGCGGGAGCGGCGTCTAATACGGGCATCTGGTTTTATTCCGAAAGTTTTCCACTCATTTTGTCCTTCCGTTTTTTGACCGGCTTTTTCCTGGCGGGCATCTATCCTGTCGGGATGAAAATCGCCTCCGGATGGTACGACCACTCCCTAGGCAAGGCGATTGGATTCCTGGTGGGCGCTCTGGTTTTAGGCACTTCTTTACCGCATTTTTTAAACAGCAGCCACCAGACCTTTTCCTGGGAATCGGTATTGCTCCTTGTATCCGGGGTGGCGGCTCTGGGAGGGCTGCTAATGCTGATGTTCGTTCCGGACGGACCACATCTGTCGAAGGGTACGACGTTTAGCCCCACTGCGCTGGGCACAATATTCAGCTCGAGGAAGTTCCGCGCCTCCGCCTTCGGCTACTTCGGCCATATGTGGGAACTGTACGCCTTTTGGGCGTTCGTTCCTGTTACACTCAAATTCGCCGGTGCCGCCGACGCAGGTTTTAACATCTCTTTTTGGAGTTTTTGGATAATAGCGGCGGGAAGTGTCGGATGCATTGTCGGCGGTCTGGTTTCTCAAAAAACCGGCAGCGCAAAAGTGGCGGCCATACAGTTGACGGCCTCTGGAATTTGCTGCCTGGTCTCCCCTATTGCATATTTTTTACCGTTCCAACTGTATGTGAGTTTTCTGGTGTTCTGGGGGATCGTCGTGGTCGGCGACTCTCCGCAGTTTTCTACTTTGAATGCCCAAAATGCCCCTAAAAAACTTGTCGGGTCCGCTCTGACCATCGTTAACAGCATCGGTTTTGCGATAACTATAGTCAGCATTCAGATGCTTGCCTCCCTTGCACCGGTAATTCCGCCAAACTGTCTTCTGTTTCCATTGGCTATCGGGCCGTTACTGGGGGTCATCACCATGAAACCGCTCCTTGAAAAACCGAGGTAAGCCGGTGACGTATCGGCACAGACAATTTGCTGTCCGAACAGCGGGTGCGGGTTATGATTAAGGAACCGATGAACCAGTTAAGACAAAACATCCGGTCGATTAACGGCAGGGATTATGGCGCCTACCAGTCGCTTAAAGGCGTATGGGAGTTTCCCGATTTCGAACTTTATATTGACAGGATTCCAAAGGACCCGTTCGCGCCGCCCGGCACAGGCGTCTTCAGGGCGAGGGTTGCGCGTGATAAGGCCGCGTTTCCCGACAGCGCGGCCTCATCAGCCGTCAGGGAGGTTGCATTGCGGGACTTCCTCGCGCGGCAGTTCCACCGTCACAGCAAATCAATCAGCAAAGGCAGGCGCGGGACGGGAAACAGCGGCCTCATCACCATCGCCGAACCTTTGCAGGAAATTTTGGAACGCAGTTCAGTCGTTTTAGGCAAGGATTTTATCGAGGCGCGGTTCTTCATCGGGATGCCGGCAAAAGGAAGAAGGGTTCACGCGCCCACCGCCGAAACCATGCTTTTTGACGAACTGCCGAAGATCGTACACGCCTCGCTATTTGCCGAAAGCCTCGACCTCAATGACGTTCTGCGGCATGTCGAGACCGCCGAGGACGCCGAGTTTTTGCGCGAAAAGCTGACGTCGCTCGGTATGGCGGCGTTCGTCGCGGACGGCTCGCTTCTCCCGAGGGCGAGCGGCATCGACCCTAAACCGCTCGACGCGGCAAGGGCGCTGAAATTCAAATCACCCGAAAAGCCGCGGATAAGCGTCGACCTTCCCAACGCGGGCGCTGTTACCGGCATGGGGGTACCGACAGGCGTAACGCTTATCGTCGGCGGAGGCTACCACGGAAAATCGACGCTCCTTCAGGCGTTGGAGCTGGGCATCTACAACCACATCCCCGGCGACGGCAGGGAGCTTTGCGTCAGTCTGCCCGATGCCGCGAAAGTGCGCGCGGCAAGCGGCAGAAGCGTAGTCAACGTGGACATCTCCGCCTTTATAAACAAAATCCCACTCGGACAGCCAACGACCTCCTTCAGTAGCGCGAACGCCAGCGGAAGCACGTCGCAGGCCGCCTTCATCGTGGAGTCGATTGAGGCAGGCGCGAGCGTCATCCTGATAGACGAGGACACCAGCGCGACGAACTTCATGATACGCGACAGGCGGATGCAGGAGCTGGTCGCAAAGAAAAACGAACCGATAACGCCGTTCGTCGACAAGGTGCGGCAGCTTTACGAAGAGCACGGCATATCGACCATCATCGTGATGGGCGGGTCGGGCGACTACCTGGGCGTCGCCGACTGCGTTATACAGATGACGGAGTTCGAACCGCACGACGTAACCGCGCGCGCGCATGAGGTAGCCGAGCGATTCACGACGCAAAGGGCGAAAGAAGGCGGCGGCTCTTTTAAAAGTCCGCGTCCACGCTTCCCCGTCGGCGGCGGGCTGGACCCGCGCAACGAGTACGGCCATTTCAGGATAAAGGCGCCGGAACCGCGCCGCCTCGTTTTGGGCAAAAAGAGCGTCGACCTGCGCGACGTGGAACAGATAGTCGAAACCGCGCAGACGCGGGCGATAGGGCGCGCCATCCATCACGCACTGAAACAGATGGACGGCAAAAATAACCTGCGCACGATAGCCGATAAAGTAATGGACGACATCCGGCGCAAAGGACTCGACGTTTTGGATTCAAACCTCACCGGCGATCTCGCCGCTTTTAGAAAACTGGAATTCGCCGCCGCTCTCAACCGCATCCGCAACCTTGAGGTGCCGTGTCGGCACTGACAATTTGCTAACTCTAATACAGGCAGCCATTAAGTTATTACACGTTACTTATATTCTAGC
>JBHHVT010000111.1:0-8055 GCA_046754425.1 Nitrospinota bacterium
TGTATTTTCGGGATGTCCTTCCCTTTTCCCCGTGCCGGGACTGCGCAAGGGAAGGCGCCGCGTAAGCGGCGGAAGGGTTAAAACAAAAAGGAAAACCACCCCTTCAATTCCCCTCCTTGAAAAGGAGGGGACATTTCATGAATAATCCGGGCTAGTGTTTCGTTCTGATAATAGCATCAATAAAAAATGTCATTGACAATGGAAAATGCGAATTCATGGCTCTTCGCGTAAGGTTTTAAGGAGGCGCTGGAAATCTTCCGGCGGTTTGGCGGTAAAAAGTTTTTCCTTTCCGGTTTTCGGGTGAATGAGTAAAAGCCGCCACGCGTGCAGCGCCGGCCTGTCTATAAGAGCGGACTTGTGCTTGCCGTAAACCTGGTCGCCGATAATCGGATGTCCGATTGCCGACATATGCACCCTAATCTGGTGTGTCCTTCCGGTATGAAGTTTTACCTTTATGTACGCTGCGGCCCTGAAAGTCTCCAGCGTTTCGTAATGCGTAACCGCATCGCGCGGGCTGTCTGTTTTTACGGAAAATTTCTTTCTGTAAACCGGATGGCGTCCTATCGGCATGTCGATTGTGCCGGATTTTTCCTTTAACGTACCTCGTACAACCGCAAGGTATTCCCTGCCCATGGTTCTCCCGGCCAGCTGGCCGCTTAGCGATGCGTGTGCGGCGTCGTTTTTCGCTGCCGCTATGAGTCCGGAGCTGTCCTTATCGAGGCGGTGTACTATGCCGGGGCGCAGTTCGCCGCCTATGCCGGACAGATCCCTGCAGTGATGGAGCAGTCCGTTTACGAGCGTACCGGTGTGATGTCCCTTGGCGGGATGGACCACCATCCCGGCGGGCTTGTTTACGATAACGATATCCGAATCTTCATAGACGATGTCCAGCTCGAGTTCTTCCGGCTCGGCCTTCGGCTCTACCGGTTTCGCTTGCTGAATGGAGAATTCCTCTCCTTCGCGCGTCAAGTGACGCGGGGTTACTGCTTCACCGTCCAGCGTAACCTGACCGGAGTCCATCATCCGTTTAAGCGCGGAACGGGTTATATTATCGAGCCGCGACGCAAGAAAACGGTCGGCCCGCCTTCCCGCCTCGTCCATGCCTACGCGGACATTCAGTTTTTTTACCATGAATGCGCGCGTTATAAAAAATGTCCGGCAATCGTTCGGGATGATGTCGCGGGAATCATCTCCCGGCGCTGGCTGGCCCGGCGCGGGCAAGGCGCCTCAGCAGAAACAGACCCGCCACAAAAACCACAACGGCAACTCCCTGAGACGTGCTTAAGACGTTGGGGATGATGAACCCGCGGTCGTCGCCGCGGAAAAATTCCAAAATGAATCGGCCGACGGCATAAAGCAGCAGCCACATTATGAAAAGCTGGCCCTTGAATTTTCTATGCGGACGGACCGCGATAAGGAGAAGGAATATGGAAAACTCCATTATCGATTCGACTATCTGCGAGGGGAACAGCGGAATCCCCAGTGGAGCGATTGCGTGTACGTCCGTAAAAGTGATGCCGAACCACGAGCTTGTCGGTTTGCCGTAGCAGCTTCCGGAGGCGAGGCATCCCCACCTGCCGATGGCGTGTCCCAGCGCAATCGAGGGGGCGGCAAGGTCCGCCATGTGCCACGTGTCGAGCTTCTCTTTCCTGACGTACCAAAAGCCCGCAAGCGCGGCGCCGATAAAGCCCCCGTAAAATACCAGGCCGCCCTCCCATATCTTGAATACGCGAAGCGGGCTTTCAATGAAGACATCGTAATTTACGATTATATACAGAATCCGGGAGCCTAAAATGGCGGCGGCCAGCGCGTAAAAAGAGAGGTCCATCGCCTTTTGCGGGTCAACGCCTTCCTTTTTGGCCTGGTATGTTATGAGCGCTACCCCTGCCAGAAAGCCTGTGGCAACCAAAAGGCCGTAGGTGTAAAAGGTGAACGGCCCGACTTTTAAAAGAATCGGAAACATCAGCCCAGCAGTATTTTAAGAGCGCCGGGTTTGGCGGCCGCTTCAAAGGCCTCAAGGCCCTGTTCGAGTTTGAACTTTTTTTGTATAAGCATCGTCACATCGATCTCCTTCATTTCCAGAAGAGCCAGAGCGTGTTCGAACGGTCCGCACCGCGAGCCGATAACTGAAATCTCGTCTATTACCACTTTGTTCAAATCCATTTTCACCGGTTCGGAAACGGTGGTTTTTAAAATAAGCTGTCCTCTCGGTCTGGTGTGTGACAACGCTATCGCTACCCCGTCCGGATTTCCGGTCGCGTCTATTACTATATCGTACTGCCTGTCGTTTTTCAGTTCGCTTTCGAGCAGGGTGGCGATCTCCTTTCCCCCGGCAAGCGCCAGCTTTTCGGGATGCCGTCCGCAAAGGGTTACGTTGCCCCTGATAACGGCGGCCACTTTGGCAATTAACAGTCCCAGCCTGCCGTCCCCTAAAACCAGTATGGATTTGCCCCTGATAATAACCTGCTCGACTACGCGGTACGCGGCGGCTAGCGGCTCCACGAATACGGCCTCGTCATCGCTCACAAAATCCGGCACGTGGTGTAAATTTTCAACAGGCAGGGTCGTGTATTCCGCGAACACGCCGTTACGTCCTTTTATCCCGAGCACGCTGCGAGCGGAGCAGTGGTTTTTATCGCCGTGCATACAGGCGCCGCATACGCCGCAGCCGCAGTTTATCTCGCCCACCACGCGCGAACCGGTAAGGCTGTCGTCGTCGGATTTTTCCACCACGCCGACAAATTCGTGGCCGGGGATTCCGTCAAAGCCCATGTATCCTTTGGTTATTTCAAGATCGGTTCTGCATATTCCCGCTTTAACGACCTTTATAAGCGCCTCGCCCCGCGCGGGTTCCGGAATGGGGATATCGTCGCGATAGATAAGTCGTTTGGCTTTACCGTCGAAATAAATCGCTTTCATATTGAATACGGCCTGAATTTGTCGAATACGACATCCATCCGCGCTTCCTTGTATGCCGCCGGCGTGCCGATATCGGCCCAGTAACCGTGATAGTCGTATCCGTATACCGGTTCGCCGGACTCTATCAATCCCGGATAAACTTCACCGGAAATGTCCACCGGTCTTTCGGCGGATATGTGGTTAAAAATATCTGGTGAAAAGATATGGACGCCTGTAAACATCTTGGTTGAGTCCATCACTTTTTTCGAGTCGTAATTTTTCGATGTCGAGTTCAGGAAGCGGACGACCTTTCCGTCATCATCGACTTTAAGCGTGCCGATTTTGGAGGGGTCCGGGTTTTCGCGGAGCGCCAGGGTGGCGATCGCTTTTTTATCGCGGTGGTAACGCATCGCGGCCTGAAGATCGAGGTCTATAAGGATGTCGCTGTTCACAACGGCGAAAAGTGAACCGTCTAAAAATCGCTGGGCTCCTTTTATTCCGCCCGCCGTGCCCATCATCTCGGTCTCCTCGACGACGTGCAGTGTTACCTTTTTGCTGTTAACGGTTTCCAGTTCCTTTTTCATCATGTGTGAAAGATGGTAAATGTTGACGGCTATTTCGTCTATTCCGTGGTGCAAAAGGTAGCCGATTGCGTTTTTTAACATTGTGGTTTTGCCTATGGGAAAAAGCGGTTTCGGCCTGCTGTCCGTCTCCGGCCTTAACCGTGTGCCGTAACCGGCGGCGAGGATCATACCCTTCATATTAAATATTGATGCTCGTCTGCTTAACGCCCTTAGGTCAATAAAAAAGTTCCGGCTTACCGGCATGTTGAAAGAAACACAGTATACACGTTTTTATTGCGTAAGAACGGTGGCAACGCCGCCTTGCAGGTGGTCGGCTGTGCCGACGGACAATTACGGCAGAGCCGTGAAATTACATTTACAGGTAGTTACCAAGCGGTTGTCTGCACCTGCGCCAGCTAATTGTGAGTGCCGACACGGCACCTGCGCCAGCATACCGCCTGCCCATGCAACGGGTAAAGAGGCGGGTGAAAACCAGGTCGAAGCGGCAGCGTTACCAGGCCGTTTTCGACTTCATTTTCACACTCGCCCCTTTTGCCACGTACTTACGTAGACCATTTTTTCTCCAAAAACATGGAAAATGCTATTCATCTTCGCGCGGTTTTGCGGTGCAGTCCCATCTCTTTTGCCCATAGCAAATCTACCTGTCCCGTTTCATCTGATACCTGGACGAACATGCGAAGGTGCGCGTAACCCGTGCTTTCGGCAATCTCGAAAAGCATATATGTGCTGTTATTGGACAGCGTAAAAACGCTTGGTGAAATACGGCTCTTGTATAACGGTTCGGTCTTGTTAATATGTCTGCTGAATTCGTTCATGGCGACGGACTTAATTTCAAATGGGATCGACCTGTCTGCGCTCAGCATATTTTCTATCAACAGCTCGTTTGCAAATACCGGATTGCTGAGTAAAGTTAAAATGGCAAGTAAGGCCGTTGCTATTGCTGTTTTCATTCTTTTTACCTCCTTAATTAAAAGGTTTCCTGTCAAAATAGGTGTGCAAGTAGGGTGCCATATGATTAATATTTTTATATTCAAGCGGTTAGGAAAAATCAGCCTGTTTTGATGTGGTAATAATGCCTCAGTTTGGAACAATTTTTCGCACTAATGTCGAATTTTTCATACTGTTTTAAACAGGTTACTTTGCGGGTACGCAGCCCTGTCACTCCGGTACAGCAAAATGGGATGCGGCGCGCTCTAGTGGACTTGGAGGTACGTTTTCATACTATAATAAACATGCCATGGAAAAATATTATAACGTCGTGATTGAACGCGACTCCGACGGGTTCTTCGTAGCCTCCGTACCCGCACTGCGGGGATGCCATACACAGGCGAAATCGCTGGATGAACTGATGGAACGAATCAAGGAAGCGATCATGCTGTGCCTGGAGGTAGAGGAAGAAAACCCCGAATCGCCCGACTTTATCGGTGTGCAAAGAATTTTGTTTACTGATAAGCAGCGTGGACATTTACACGGAATTTATAACAGCTCTGCTGTTTCCCGTTAAGCGTACATCAGCTTCCCTTTTGGCCTGGGAATTTTTCTGCCCAGGCTTTTAGCGGTTTCCAGCCATTCGCCTACAACTATTTGTGCATTTTTAAGAGCTTCTTCGTATGTTTTGCCGTCCGCCATGCAACCAGGCAGTTCCGGCACTTCGGCTATGTAAAATGAATCTTCCTTGCTCCAGTATATTACTACTTCATACTTGTACATAATTACTTTCCTTCGTGGAGTTTGTATTTTAGGATTATCTGGTAGGCTTTTGCTTTTCCGCCAGGTAATGGCTGCAAGTTGATAATTTCCGAAACTCCTGATTTTGAATAAATGTAATGATCTCCCTTTATTCTTTCCCTGAATCCCAAATCCAAAAGGAGCGTTTTTAAATCCTTAAACCGTATGTTGTTGTCGGAAAGGCTTGATAGCATTTTTCCTAAAATTCTCTTTTTCATAATGACGAATCACATTTTACATGCTTTTTAAACCTGTTGGAAAGGAGAGAGCAGGGAACGGCGGGTTTCGGTTTTTTCGAACTACTTATTCGCCAACCAGTCGATTACTTTAAGCGCGTATCGTTTTTCATCTTTGGAAAGAAGTTTCACTCGTTTTTGGATCAGGCGTGCCAGTTGGCTCTCCGATTCATCCATATAGTCGATTTCAAAGAAATGACGAAGGTCGCAATCTAAAGATTTTGAGATTGCTTCCAGCTTTGCAAAAGAGGCGAAACTTTCTCCGCGTTCTACAGCGCCGATAAATTTGTCCGTTACCCCCGTTTTTTCCGCAAGCTTCTCCTGAGTAAGACCTCTTCTCTTGCGAATCTCTTTGATTCTTTGACCAATCTTCTTCCGAACATTTATTGCCATAAAGCCCCCTTGAAACCATAAGGCTCAAGGGAGGGACATATAACCAATTATATATGGGTAAAATATTTATAAAAACCATAATATATATGGTATATTGTTAGCTCTAACAAGGGGGATTGGAGATATGGTGTTTGAAAGCGTGAGAATTAAAGGTTTTGTATATATTTTAGGTTGTCTTTTCCTAGTTGCCTGTAGCGGTGGAGGAGGCGGAAATGGTAGTGCGACAGCAAGCACAGATACCTTTATAAAAGCGATTTCAGTGGCTAAGCGTACTGCCACTGATACGGGTGGAGTAGTTAGCTCTAGCTGCGGAAGTACAGAAACGGTTGTTGGGGGAGGTTGTATTGTACCGGCAATGCAGGCAATAACGAGTCGGGAGACCTGTTTTCATGTAAGCCTGTAGGAAACAGCTTTATTGGGGGATGTTACCCTTTTACAATTCAAACTTATACTCCTATTGAAGTAACTGCTTTATGCATGAGCACCTCTACCGGTAGTGCCATTACTGGTAAATTGTCTTTAGACCCTTCAGAAAAACAAATAGAATATGAAGAAAAACTACATCAAATGATAGAAGAGCGGAAGAGCTTAATTTATTAATCGTGTCGTAAATCGTCTGCTTAAAAGTCATCTTTTTTGACCGGATCCAATATTTTCGTGCCATTACCTACTACTGCTGGTAGAATTTTGCCTGAATATATTCATGAAAAAGTTCAAAGTTTATATAGACACATCGGTTTTAGGCGCTATACATGACAAAGACGAACCGTCAAGACTCCATGCGACTAAACAGTTCTTAATGGAGGTTGAAAATAACAGGCATGAGGGATTTATTTCCAACATCGGAGTTGAAGAGATTGGCAGAGCGCCGGAATCGTTAAAAAACGGAATTGCGGATATGGTAAGGCGGACCGGTCTCAATATGGTTATGGAAACGGATGATTGTGAAGAGCTTGTAAAAGAATATTTGAAGGATGGTGTTATCCCGTTAAAATACAGGGACGATGCCAGGCATATTGCCGTTGCGACTGTTTATGAGGTTGACGCGATAGTTTCGTGGAATTTTAAACACATGGTAAATGTCTTCGTGAAAAGGGCGGTAAACAGTGTTAATCTGAGGCTGGGATACAAAACCATAGACATCCTTTCACCCCAGGAGGTGATTTCTTATGGAGAATAGGGAGAGTGAGTCGTTGAGGTGGCTTCATAAAATCAGGGAAGATAATTATGTGCGCACAAAGGATAAACAGTTAAAAGCGGTTATGGCCGAAAGTAGAAGTTCCGTGACTGAGATTTCCAAAGCTCTAAATCTTAAAGTTGTAGACGAGCCGGCCAATCAACTAAAAAATTAAATTGGATGAACAACTTTTGTTTTCACGGGTAAATTAGATGGATACGCAGGCAGTGAAGGATTACGTTACGCCGCAGGTGGAGCTTTTGGCGATAACGGAAAACGCCGAGCTGGTCATAGAAGAGGCCGGACGCACCTGTTACCTTTCGTTCGACAGGATGGGCGAAGATTCGGCCAAACGGTTCATCCGGATGATAGTAAAAAGCGGGCACCATTCGGTACTGGAGCACGCCTCCGCGACGTTTCGCATAAAAGGGGGTTCGCGCAGTTTCACGCACCAGATAGTCAGGCACAGGATGGCCTCTTTTTCACAGCAGTCACAGCGTTATGTAAGTGAAGAGCGGTTCCACATTGTCACTCCGCCGTCGATAAGGGAAAACGACGAGGCGCTTGCCGTATACAACGAATGCATGGAAAGCTGCCGACAGGCCTATCGCAAGCTAAAGGAGATGGATATCCGCAAGGAGGACGCCCGGTTCGTTTTACCCAACGCGGTGGAGAGCGAAATTGTGGTGACGGCGAACTTCCGCGAATGGCGCCATATCATCACTTTGCGGATGGAAAAAAAGGCCCAATGGGAAATACGCGAAATAAGTCGGCTTATACTGGAAAAACTCGTCGAAAAAGCGCCCGTCGTTTTTGAGGACCTTCTGGATTAGCCTGCTTGCAGCGGGAGGCAACATGCCGGCACCACCTTGCAGGTGGAGGCAATTACGGCAAAGCCGGCGCGCTATGCGGGCGGATAATCTGCGCAAAGCACATTAAAACGTTTATCGGGTGGTAATGAAGTGGTTGCCTGTTCCTGCGCCCGCTAACCCGAATTATTCATGAAGAAGTTGAATTTTCAAATTATAGGTCGTAACCA
>JBHHVT010000112.1:0-7863 GCA_046754425.1 Nitrospinota bacterium
CTGGTTACGACCTATAATTTGAAAATTCAACTTCTTCATGAATAATTCGCATTAGTTCTTTACACAACCCGCTACTTTGAATAGACTAGATGTAGGGAATCGCCGATAAACAGCACTTCATCGTAAATCAACTTTTTTGGAAAGAGGGACGCCATTGGTTACAGATAAAGAAAGCTATAAAGAACCGGTTTTTGACCAGAAAAAATACAGCTCCTGGCTGGAAGAGAGGGCGGCGGCTGTTAAAACAATGGATAAAAGCCTCTTTATAACAATATCGCGTGAGTTTGGATGCGACGCTTATCCTACCTCGGAAATACTGTGCCAACTGCTAAACGCGAATCGAAAAGGCAAATGGCTTATTTTCAGCCATCCTATTTTGTCGAAACTGGTGGAAGATGAAAAGCTGGGAGCGCCTATAATGCGTAATATCAGCGAAAAGCGATACACGTTTGTTAACTGGTTTCTGGACGGCCTCGTACCGGAATACCTTCAATCCCCACAGTCCCAGGCGTTCGAACGGATGCGTACCAGCATCCTTAATCTTGCCGAAAAGGGTAATTGCATTATTGTAGGTTCCGGCGCACAGATATTAACGAGGGAGCTTGACCCGGCAAAATTTCTAGGAATACACGTTAGGCTGGTCGGCACATTTCCTGCGCGCGTAATGAGCGTAATGCAAAAATTCAACATGAACCGGGGCGACGCCGAAAAATTTATTGAGAAAAAACAGTACGCCAGAGACAATTTTGTTGAGGATTTCACCGGCAGGTCGGTTACCGACCCGACACTTTACCATCTGACGATAAATAATGATTTATGCAATAAGGACGTCATAGCAAAAACAATTTATTCCTTCCTGGAAATCAAGGGCGCTTTTGACTGAAGGCCCCCAATACGATTAACCTTTCCTTAAACCGATAACGCCATAGCGGCGTCAAATCTTGACTGTTTTCAGTCCGGGGTTTGATGCCGTCCCCAAATGTAGTAGTATTGTTGTTATCTGACCAGACTGTTTTTGTCGATGAAAAGGCTGACAACCCTTAAACGAGAGTTTTTTTAAACCGGTACAGCATGAATAAACCCTTCGAGGAACTTACCGCTCTTGTAGTTGACGATTATGAAAACATGAGAAAAAAACTGTCCACGGAGCTTGCCTCTTTGGGTCTATCGGTAGTGGAAGCGGCTAATGGAATAGAGGCGATAAAAATACTTCGCGGTGAATTGGCCGGTAAAATCGACGTGGTTTTTACGGATATTGTCATGCCGGAAATGGACGGCTTCGAACTATGCGAGGAAGTAAGAAAAAAACCCGATTTACGGGGACTGCCCATCGTTGTGAGTTCAACGCATGTGGACGCCAGTTATGTGGTAAGGGCGCTGAGGTTGGGTGCGGACGATTACATCGTCAAACCTGTTAAAAGTGAACTTGTAAAAAAGGTTTTAACGCGGATTATGACACCTATGGATGTAGGTGAAAAGGATGGGTGAAAAGGAATTAAAATCAGAAAATATGCTGGTAAAGCTGGAAAACCTTAACCAGCTATTGAGCTTGGCGGGCGAGGTAATAATAGCTTCAAGCAACCTCGAGATTGCATTCAGGAGCCTGCAAAGTCTGTACGACAAGCGCCAGCCAGTCACCAAGGAAGCTCTCGAATCAGTGAACGATCTTACGGGTTCCACCTCAGACATATCGACCAGCCTCCATCGTCTTGTGCAGACAATCAGGACGGTGGACCTTAAAGACCTGAGCTTTCGCGCCAGAAGGCTGGTAAGGGATGTGGCGCGAAGAACCGGAAAGCGAATTGAGTTTGAGTTTGTCGGCGAGGAGACCAACATAGATAAAACGATCGTGGAAAAACTTTACGACCCTATTTCACACCAGATTAGAAACGCCATTGACCACGGCATAGAAGATTCGCTGACGAGGGAAAGGAACGGCAAACCGTCTGAAGGCAAAATCACGCTAAGCGTATATAACACTGAAAATGAAACCTTCATTGAGATAGAAGACGACGGCAGGGGAGTGGATATTGAATCTCTCAGGAAAAAAGGAATTGAAAAGAGTTTGGTCGATCATGATGCGCCCTTCACGGAAGAGGACGCGCTTAACGTAATGTTCGCGGCGGGAGTCTCTACAGCGGAAACCGTCTCCCAGGTATCCGGCCGCGGCGTGGGCATGGATGTGGTAAGGGACCGCATATTTGAAATGGGAGGCACGGTTTCCTTTAGTTCAAAGCCCGGCGAAGGGACGCTGTTCACATTCAGGGTACCGCTTATTTCCGCCGTAAATATTGTCGACGCTCTGGTTGTCAGATCGGGAAGACACATGTTTGCATTTCCCGTGTCCAGCGTTGTTACGACAATGTCCGTCCCTCCGGGAGATATTCACTCTGCGGTGGATAAAGGTGCGATGGTGATGCACCTCGGTAACCTGCTGCCTCTGCATGACCTCAACTACGTGCTGGACGGCAATAAGGTTGAATATGAAGGAGAGAACGCCTCGGTGTTGGTAATCGAGCACAAAGGCGAAACGGTTGCATTCAGGATATCAGAATTCTTTTCGCCGCAAAAACTCGTGATAATTCCATTTAACGGCGCTTTTAATCTGGAGGGACTCTCTGGCACCACCATACTGGGAGGAAGGCGATTAGGTTTAATTGTAGACGTTCCAGCGCTTATCAGCAGGGCAACCGGCAGACTCCACGGCATGGGAAGGGCAAAAACCGGTACAAATGGAGGCGCCGGAAAAATAGCCGAAAAAAGAGGCGGTAAAGAAGAAAAGCCCGAAACGGTTGAAACCGCTAAACCTCAGCCTGAAAAAGAGGGTGAGGGGACGGTCGAAGACGATACGGAAGCTGTGCGGGAATTCATAATGGAAGTGGAAAAACTGTTGCCGTCCCTTAATGAATCGCTGTTTGCGCTTGAATCTGACTTTGGCAACAGTGATGAAATGAACAAAGCCTTCCGACTTTTACATACGATAAAGGGCAATTTTATAATGATGGGGCTTCCAAAAGCAGGGGAAACCGTACATTCGGTTGAATCCGTACTGGACAGGGCGAGAAGTCGAAAGATGGACCTTGTGCCGGAAATTATGGATGTATTGATGGACAGTGCGTCGTTTGTTGAAGAAGTGGTACGGCAATGTTTGTCGGGCGAATGGAAAGACAGCGCCTCATCGGAAATTATGGAAGCAAGCGCCAGGCTGCTGCCGGAACAGAGAACGGAACAGAGAATAGCCGCCGACATTGCCTCGGAAGAGGTAAAAGTCTCCCATGAATCCTTATACAGAATGAACCTCTATAGAAAAAGCAAGACACCGTTTTACAGGTGTTACATAGAATTCGAATCCGGTAATCAGCCTCCTTTTTTGGTAGCGTGTCTTATGTATAAGAGATTTTATGATGTGGGAGACGTGCTGGGCAGTGTGCCGCCTCTTGTGGATATCGAAAACGGAAATATCGAGAATAAATTTAAAGTACTTTTTGCGACAACCGCTGATCCCGATAAGCTGGAAAAAAGCATTGTAAGCATGCTCACGAATTATTACGGAGCAAATATGGTTAAGCTTAACCGGTTTGAATAAAGATGCATACATACGTGCTGATTAGCGAGAACTACCCTCCCGACGCCGGCCTGCTGGGCGGCTTGAAAAAAAGGCATCTTCACACGGAAAAAATAGATATGCCTGAAGATCATGAGAAAATGATAAATCTGTTCAGTAAGAGGGATGCGGGAATTGTTTTCATACCACCGGTTTGGGAAGATCTTTTTTGCGTGAAACTTATAGATGAGATACAGACGCTTAAAGTGCCGTATGAAGTTATAATTGTCGGCGGGAAGCCCTCGATACCGAACCTGATTGTCGCGTTTAACAACGGTCTAAGCAGCTATATCGAGACTCCTATAGACGACGACAAACTGGGGCATGCCGTTTCGCGCGCCGCGTCGAAGCTGAGGAAAAAAGCGGAAGAACAGCGAATAAAGGTGAGGTTATCAGAGTTTGAATCGGGATTTGCGCCAAATTACCATTCGCCGCTCCAGGCAGAGCGCGATCAGATTCTGGCTCGGGCGTTTCTCGATTTCATGCACCAACGCGGCCCCATCCATAATGGTGAAGTACATATTCTTGTAGTTTCGAGTTCCGAGGCGCAAGAACATAAACTGGAAAATTTCCTGAATAATCTCGGCATAAAGATACAGACGGCTTCCGACATCGCCAGTGCCGTCCAGTTGGCCACATCCAATAATTATACACTTATAATATCCGACGGCGTTCTTCCGGATGGTGACGCGACAGAATTGATAAACAAGCTGAGAAAAACACTTAAGGAACAAATACCGAGGTTTCTGGTATGGTCCTCTTCTCCCGACAGGGTCCCGGCTCTGCTGAACCCGGATAACCACATTGACGACGTTCTGATTAAACCTGGTCCAGGTGCGGGAATAGAAGCGGTGCTTCCCTCAATCGTAAACGGCATATATCAAACGCGTTTATAAACGCGGATAATTGGCAACGAGCGGTTTTGTAAGAATAATAATCCCAACTGCCTATACTTATCTGTTAGACTACAAGGCTTTTATATTTGCACAAAAGGATGATAGATGGCCGATAAAGACAACATCAGAAACATATGCGTGATTGCTCACGTTGACCATGGAAAGACTACGCTGGTTGACGCGCTCTTAAAAGACTCCGGCGCTTTCCGCGACAACGCGGTTGTGGAAGCGAGGGTGATGGATGTAAACGATCTCGAGAAAGAACGAGGCATCACGATTTTTTCCAAAAACGCATCGATAAACTGGAAGGGCGTAAAGATAAATATCGTCGATACGCCCGGTCACCAGGATTTCGGCGGAGAAGTGGAACGCATTCTGAAAATGGTGGACGGTGCGCTTCTGCTTGTAGACGCCGTTGACGGTCCGATGCCGCAAACGAAATTCGTTTTACGAAAATCGCTGGAATTGGGCCTTTGTCCAATGGTAGTTATTAATAAAATAGACCGGCCCGACGCACGACCAAGCTGGGCCGTGGATCAGGTGTTCGACCTCTTTGCCGCGCTCGGCGCTTCGGACGAGCAGCTCGATTTCCACACCATTTACTCATCCGCCAAACTGGGTTTTGCGTCACTGGACTACGCTGATGAGGGGAAGGACATGTCGCCGCTTTTGGACGCCATTGTGGAAAAAGTATCTCCGCCCAAAGTGGACGAAAAAGGGCATTTTCAGATGCTTATCTCATCGGCGGAATACAGCGACTATCTGGGCAGAATGGCCGTCGGCAAAATTAACCGAGGCAGTGTCAAGCGCGGCCAACAGCTTTCACGAATCGACTTGAACGGAAATATCACGGAAGGGCAGGTTGTAAAACTGTTCTCGTTTAACGGACTGGGTAAAAAAGAGATCGAGAGCGCATCTGCGGGAGAGATCGTTGTAATTGCCGGGTTCAAAACCGTTGAGATCGGGGAAACACTGGCGGATAAGGATATGCCCGAGCCGCTTCCGGCGGTAGAGATAGACGCGCCAACAATATCGATGAACTTTTCCATAAACAGCTCACCGTTCGCCGGCAAGTCCGGCGACAAGGTTACCGCGCGCCATCTGGCGGACAGGCTGGATAACGAACTTAAAAGCAACCTTGCTCTCAAGGTGGAAAAGGGTAGTGACGGCGAATCGTTCAGAGTTTCCGGCAGGGGCGAGCTACATCTTTCAATAGTTGTTGAAACAATGCGGCGCGAAGGGTACGAGCTTTCCGTATCCCGTCCTCATGTGATAATGATAGAAAAGAACGGTCAGCGCATGGAGCCGGAAGAATTCGTAATAGTCGACGTTGATGAAAACTTCTCCGGCAAGGTGATTGAGATTTTTGGGAGAAAAAAAGGCGAACTGAAAAACATGGCCCCGGCAACCGAAGGTATCGTAAGGTTTGAGTTCACTATACCGGTTCGCGGCCTTCTTGGAATACACGGCGATTTGCTCACCGAAACGCGCGGCACCGCCGTGATGACGCACACTTTTCACAACTACATACCGTGGGCCGGGCCGATACCGTCCCGCCAAAACGGAGTTCTTATCAGCATGGATAGCGGTACCGCTTCCGCCTATGCGCTCGACAAGCTGTCGGATCGCGGCACGCTTTTTATAGAGCCTGGTACTGAGGTTTATAAAGGGATGATTGTAGGCGAACGTAACCGGTCAAAAGATATAGTTGTTAACGTCTGTAAAGGTAAAAAGCTAACCAACACGCGCGCCGCCGGTTCCGACGACATGATAAAACTTGCCCCGCCGCGAAAACTGTCGCTTGAACAGTCTCTGGAGTTTATTAATGACGATGAGCTTGTCGAGGTTACTCCCGGTTACATACGTCTGCGAAAGCGCTATCTTGACGAGGAGACGCGCAAGCATAACCTCAAACGCTCGGCGTTGGCTGAAACAGTTTGATCGGTTTTTCCTGCTTGGCAAATATCCCGTAAACGCTTATAGACGGTCTCTTTTTTTAAAAAAAGCTGTCATATTATGTAGATGTGGTACAGCATCGCGTGCACGATTACGCCGGTAACGGAAACGTAAATCCATACAGGGAATGTGACGCGCGCAAATTTTTTATGCTTTTCGTCCTGCTCTTTAACGGCATGGTAAAGAGTTTTAAGCACCAGGAATGGAAGTATGGCGGCAAGCACGGTATGTGTTCCAAGGATTAAAAAATATACCGTGCGAATATTACCAGTGCCGTTGAATTTAAATGTTCCCGCGTAATAATGGTACGTGAGGTACATGACCAGAAAGAGCGTGGAGAAAACCAGAGCGGTTATCATGCACTGTTTGTGTCTTACCTTGTTCTCCTTTTTTATGAAATAGAGGCCGCCGGATAGAAAAACGGTTGCGAATATGTTGCATATAGCCTGGTAATGGGGAAGTAAGGAGAGTGTAATTATAAGTCACCGCCTTTTCGCGCGACTGTTACGGCCGTAAAAAACGAGGCCGCGCAAAAGAACACAATTATTAATACACTAAGCGACAGAGAGGGAAGCCCTTCGACAGTCCCCGGTTCCAGAAGGGTATACTGCAAAGCCGCGACACAGTACGTAAGTGGATTTATTTTGACAATCCACTCAAGCCAAAGCGGCAGTTCATTAACAGGAAAGAGCGCGCCCGACAAGAGCCACATCGGGATAAGAGCCATGTTCATAATTGCGTGAAATCCCTGGGTTGATTCCAGCTTCCAGGCGATAATGAAACCGATAGAGGCAAGAATGAATGCGACGCATAATAAAATTACGAGAGAAGCGGCGAGGGAGTATGCGTGAAACCTTATTCCTGCAAAAGTGGCCAGTAGTAAAAATGGGATGCCTTGCAAAAAAGCAAGAGTAGCGGCACCCAATACTTTTCCCAATACTATTGCAAGACGCGGAATCGGAGCAACCAGAACAGACTGTAAAAAGCCCTCCTTTTTGTCTTCAATCAGCGAAATAGTAGAAAAGATGGCGGTAAAAAGGAAGATAAGCACAAGAGTTCCGGGAAAAAAGTACTGGATGTAAGATAATCTTTCGCCCGTGCCGACTTGAAAGGATGAACCGAGTCCGGAACCTATAAAAAACCAGAATATTATCGGCGGTACAAGGCCGCCTATAACGCGGCTTCGATCTCGGTAAAAACGCACGATTTCTCTTTGCCAAAGCGTCATCACGGATGTTGCGGTATTGTTCATTTATCCATTTCCATTATTATTACTAAACGACTTTCCGGTGCGATCTATAAAGACGTCTTCCAGAGTCGGTTTTCCCAGTTTGATTTCCGATACAAGGCCGTGAAACGACTCGACAAGTTTGGGGATAAATTCGTGTCCGTGTTCGATTTCCAATC
>JBHHVT010000113.1:0-7600 GCA_046754425.1 Nitrospinota bacterium
CCCAGTCCTTTACCGGGCCGAAAATCTTGGAGCAGAAAAGCCCGTCCCTTTCCGGCTTGAATGTGCGGTAATTTATCGTTTCCGGTTTTTTAACTTCGCCGAAGGACCAGGATCTGATTTTTTCGGGCGAAGCCAGCTTTATCATTACGGAATTGAATGACAAAGGGTCCCTCGGCCTGTCAAAAAATTGAAGTGTTTTTTCCACGTCCTACTCCTTCAGGTTCAAATTGTTTCCGAACGTTTTTGATCAAGTGATATATCCAGGCAAAGGCTTTGCAGTTCCTTCACCAGCACGTTGAACGATTCCGGCAAGCCCGGCTGGAGAGTGTTGTCCCCCTTCACGATTGCCTCGTACATTCGCTTTCTTCCTTCCACATCGTCGGACTTGACCGTCAGCATCTCCTGCAGCGTCGCCGCGGCTCCGTATGCTTCGAGCGCCCACACTTCCATCTCGCCAAGCCGCTGGCCGCCGAACTGCGCCTTGCCGCCAAGCGGCTGTTGCGTCACCAGCGAGTATGGACCGGTCGACCGCGCGTGTATCTTGTCTTCCACAAGGTGATGCAGTTTCATCATGTAGATAATTCCCACAAAAATCTTTTGGTCGAAATATGTGCCTGTCCGTCCGTCTATGAGTCTCCTCGCACCGCTTTCTGGAAGTCCGTTTTCACGCAGCAGTTCCCTGATGATACCTTCGTTGGCGCCGTCGAAGACGGGGGTAGCGTAATGTTCGCCCGTCACTCTAGATGCCATGCCGAGAGCTGTCTCCATGAGCTGACCCACGTTCATTCTGGAAGGCACTCCCAGAGGATTTAGAACTATATCGACGGGCGTTCCGTCCTCAAGCTTCGGCATATCCTCTTCCGGCACGACGACGGAGACAACGCCCTTGTTTCCGTGCCTGCCCGCCATCTTGTCGCCTACCTGAAGTTTGCGTTTTACCGCTACGAACACTTTTACCAGCTTTATAACGCCGGGCGCCAACTCGTCGCCCTTGTCCAGTTTTGCCAGCCGCTCATTGAGTTCGGCCTTCAGGCCGCGAATCTGCTCCTGCGAAGTCTCCTCGATATCGGCTGTTTCAGCCGAGATATCGTCCTTTTTTGAAACTGCAACTTTCAAAAGGTTCTTGCCCTCTATACGCGCTATCGCTTCGGCGGTAATTACATTATCCGCGGGGATCAATACTTCCTTTGTAACGGGGTCCACAATCGGCTTTGCCGCGATCTTACCTGTAAGCAGTCTGCGTATCCGGTTATCCCGTTCATCCTTTATGATGTTTATCTGATCGTCGCACTCGCCTTCGATGAAAGCTTTTTCCCTCTCTTCTATCGAAAGCGCGCGGGCGTCCTTTTCGGTTCCGCTGCGGGAGAAAATCTTAACGTCTACAACCGTCCCCTCCATGCCGGGGGGAACGCGGAACGACGTATCCGACACATTGCCCGCTTTTTCTCCGAAAATCGTTTTTAGCAGTTTCTCCTCCGGCGAAAGCAGAGTTTCGCCTTTAGGAGTCAATTTACAAACCAGTATGTCACCCGGTTTTACTTTTGCCCCGATGCGTATAATTCCGCTTTCGTCGATATTGCGAAGCGCCTCTTCGCTCGGGCCGGGTACGTCGCGCGATATCTCTTCCTTTCCGTACTTCGTATCGCGCGTATCGACCTCGAACTCCTCGATATGAATCGAGGTGAACAGGTCTTTTTTAATGACGCGCTCGCTTATAATTATGGCGTCTTCGAAGTTGTAGCCGTGCCACGACATAAACGCCACGAGTATATTCCGCCCCAGGGCAAGTTCGCCCCGGTCGGTCGACTGACCGTCCGCGATGACATCCCCTTTTTTTACAACCTGTCCGGGCACTACTATCGGCTTTTGGTTTATGCAGGTGTTCTGGTTCGACCTGCCGAATTTTTTAAGAGGGTAGATATCGACTTTTGTCGGCGCGCTGCCGCCGTTCGTGGCCCTGATGACTATACGCTTGGAGTCCGTGCTTATCACTTCGCCGTCGTTTGCCGCCAGACTGAGTGTTCCCGCGTAGCGCGCGGCGTGGCCTTCTATCCCCGTCCCCACCCAGGGAGCTTCCGTGCGTATGGGCGGCACCGCCTGGCGCTGCATGTTCGAGCCCATCAGGGCGCGGTTCGCGTCGTCGTTTTCCAAAAACGGAATCAGCAGCGCCGATATGGAAAACACCTGCGCGGGCGATATGTCCATAAGCTCTACTTTTTCCCGCGGCATGTTCATCACCTCACCGCCAAAGCGGCCTATAACCGTCGGATTCTTATAACGCGACTCTTCGTTGAGAGGGGCGTTAGCCTGCGCGATGTTGTACTGATATTCCTCGGTAGCCGTGAGATAGACGACGTCCTTCGTAACTTTACCGTCCACCACCTTGCGATACGGGCTTTCTATAAAACCGTACTTGTTCACCCTCGCGAAGGACGACAACGACGCAATCAGTCCGATGTTCGGCCCTTCCGGCGTTTCCACCGGGCATACCCTTCCGTAATGCGTGGGATGCACGTCTCGAACCTCAAAACCGGCGCGCTCACGCGCAAGACCGCCCGGTCCCAGCGAAGACAACCGCCGCTTGTGAGTGAGAGCGGAAAGCGGGTTGGTTTCGTCCATAAACTGCGACAGCTGGGACGACGCGAAAAATTCCTTTAACGCGGCCGTTACCGGCTTGGAGTTTATAAGGTCGTGCGGCATGCTGGTGACGAGGTCCATTATGTTCATTCGTTCAACAATGGCCTTTTCCATCCTCACCATACCGACGCGGAAATGGGTCGCGACGGATTCGCCGACGGAACGCACCCTCCTGTTGCCGAGGTGGTCGATATCGTCCCTCGTTCCCTTTCCCCCGCGCAGGTCGAAAAGGTACATTACCGTCGCCAGCAGGTCTTCTTTCGTTAAAAGCCGCTGGTCGGGAGGAATGTTAAGTTTCAGCTTTTCATTAATCTTTTTCCTGCCGACCTCGCTGAGGTCATACCTTTTGTCGTTAAAGAAAAGGTTATGGAAAAAGCTCTTTACATATTCCATGGTGGGCGGATCGCCCGGCCGCATGCGCTTGTATATCTCCTTAAGCGCCTGTTCGACCGTTTCCACGCCGTCGCTCGCAAGCGTGTCGCGGAACGACATGTCTTTCATCTGCTCCTCTATCGCAAGGATCTTGAAATTCTTGATCTTGTTTTGCCGGATAACTTCCAGAAGCTCTTCGTCAATGCCGGCGTTGGCTTCCAGCAATACCTCGCCGGTCGATTGATTGATTATGTCCTCGGCGATGTAGGCGCCCGCCAGCTGTTCCACGGTAACGCGGAACTTTTTTATCCCGGCGGCCAACGTCTTTCTGACGGCGGCCCTGCTCACCTTTTTGCCGGCCCTCATTAAAACGTCTTTGGTATTCGGATCCGTAATGTCCTCGGCGGGCTTAAAGACAAGCCGGGGTGAAAACTCTTTTATATCGAGGAAGAACTCGTCCTTGCCGGAATCGAAATGTACGTCCAAAGAGTTGTGAAAGTGCTCCAGCAGTTCGTTTGCGCCGTATCCCAAAGCCTTTAGCAAAACCGTGCAGGGGAACTTTTTGCGCCTGTCGATCCGCACGTGGCATATATCTTTCGTGTCAAATTCAAAATCGAGCCACGAGCCCCTTGCTGGAATAATACGAGCAGTATAAGCCGCGCCCTGTTCGGTGGCTTTGCCCTTTTCCCTTATAAAGAACACGCCGGGAGATCGGTGCAACTGGCTGACTATTATCCTTTCGGTTCCGTTGATTATGAAAGTGCCCACGTCCGTCATGAGCGGAAGTTCGCCAAGGTATATTTTCTGTTCCTTTATCTCCCTGATTTCCATCTGGTCCGTGCTTTCGTCCTTTTCCTTGAGTACAAGCTGGACGATTATTTTTAGCGGTGCGGCGTAACTGACGCCCCGCTGACGGCACTCTTCAACCGTATACTTCGGTTTGTTCACAACCTCTTTTCTGCACTTCTCGCACACGACGCCGGGTCCGCCCAGCCCCTTGTACTCGCCGCACTTGCAGTACCACATGCCGATTTCGTAACCGACGTACTCCAGCGAGGCGTCCGCCTTGTAGTTTGTTATCGGGAAGATGGAACGGAAGACCTCCTCAAGGCCCCGATTTTCCCTTGCGGCAGGTTTCACCTGCGCCTGAATAAGCGTCTCGTATGAATTGAGCTGGGTCTCCAACAGGTTGGGGAGCTCCAGTACCGTCCCGATTTTGGAAAAACTTTTCCTCTTTATCGGTGACTTACCGGGTGAAAACTGTTTAACAGTCATGGATAAACGCCTCCTGGCACGGATAAATTTCAAACAACAGCCTGCCGCCTAATCTGTTTGCGGCGGTTTCGGACGCTACTGTCCGGCAGTAAACCGAACAATCAAGCTTCCTACTTAATCTCAACAGTCGCCCCGGCTTCTTCCATCTTGGCCTTAAGGCTTTCCGCTTCCTCTTTACTAACCTTTTCCTTCAGGTTTTTCGGCGCTTCGTCCACAACGGCCTTGGCCTCCTTAAGACCCAGACCTGTCGCTTCCCTTACCGCCTTAATGACCTGAATCTTCTTGTCTCCTATCGACGCAAGAACAACCGTAAACTCGGTCTGCTCTTCGGCTTCAGCGGCTCCACCGCCTGCCGCCGGCGCCGCGGCCGCGGCAACGGGAGCGGCGGCTGTAACGCCCCACTCGTCCTCAAGCTCCCTGGTAAGATCGGCAAGCTTTTTTACCGAAAGATTGTTTAGGAACGATTTAACGTCCTCTGCTGATATTTCTGACATCTCCTGACCTCCTTTTTGTTCCGGATTTTTTTCTTTCTCTTCCTTTATTGCGGAAAGCAGATAGACAAACTGCCTCGCCGGACCCGTCAGCACCGATACGAAGTTGCGCGGCACGCCCTGCAGCGCGCTTAGATACATCGATTGCAGCACCGGTCTTCCGGGCAGCGACCCTATCTCCTTTATCCCCTTTGCGTCATAACAGTCGCCTTCGGTCACTCCGCCGACGATAACCAACAACTTCTGTTTTTTTGAGAACTTTGAAAGAAGACGCGAGGGGGACACGGGGTCTTCGTAGCTTATCGCCACCGACAGAGGCCCCGCGAAGCTGTCGTTCAGCTTCTCCACGCTCGTTCCTTTAGCCGCAAGTTTTGCGAGCCTGTTCTTTACGACCATCAGTTCCAGCTTTTCCGCGCGCAGGTCGGCGCGCAGCGAATCCATCTCGACCGCGCTTATTCCGCGGTATTCTGCCTGCACGACGCTGACCGCGCGTTCGAATTTACTTCGAAGCTCCGCGACCTGAGTTTCTTTTTGAGCGGTTGGCATCTTAATTTTACCTTTCCGTTTTATTATCCGGCCGAGACGGACAGAGCCGACTCGTCAACCCTTATCCCCGGCCCCATTGTGGTGGACAGTGAGACGCTTTTTATATAAGTTCCCTTTACGGCGGCCGGTTTCAGCCGCAATATTGTCTCCAAAAACGCTTTCGCGTTTACCAGCAGTTTTTCCGCGTCGAAACTCGATTTGCCCAAAGGAGCGTGAATCACGCCGCTTTTATCTACCCGGAACTCCACTCTGCCGGCGCGTATCTCCTTTATTGCCCCCTTTACATCGAAGGTCACCGTTCCGGACTTGGGATTCGGCATAAGGCCTCTCGGACCCAGCAGCTTGCCGAGTTTACCGACCGTGCCCATCATGTCGGGCGTTGCCACCGCCACGTCGAACTCCATCCAGCCGCCTTTTATCTTTTCGACAAGGTCGTCCGCGCCGACGTAATCCGCCCCGGCTTCTGTCGCCTCAAGCTCCTTTTCGCCCTTTGCGAACACCAAAACGCGACTCACCTTGCCGGTTCCGCCCGGAAGCACCACGCTTCCGCGTATCATCTGATCGGCCTTGCTGGGATCCACGCCCAGGCGGACGGCAATATCAACCGACTCGTCGAACCGCGAGCACTTGGTCTCCCTTGCGAGGGACATCGCCTCTTCCAGGCGGTACTTCTTCGAACCATCCACCTTTTCCAGGGCGGCCTTCATCTTCTTGCCGTAACGCGCCATCTCTAGCTCTCCACCACAAGGCCCATGCTTCGCGCCGTGCCTTCTATAATCTTTATGGCCGCATCGTCGGACCCCGCATTAATATCTTCCATTTTGGTTTTAGCTATCTCCAGAAGCTGGTCCCTCGTAACCTTGCCGACCTTGTTCTTGTTCGGTTCCGGCGATCCCTTCGCTATTCCCGCCGCTCGCTTTAACAGCACGGAGGCGGGCGGCGATTTCGTAATAAAGGAAAAACTCCTGTCCTTGTAGACGGAAATCACGACCGGGATTATCAGCCCCTCCTTGCCCTGCGTCTGGGCGTTAAACGCCTTGCAGAACTCCATGATGTTCACTCCGTGCTGACCGAGCGCCGGGCCGACCGGAGGCGACGGGTTCGCCTGACCGGCGGGGACCTGCAACTTTATCTGTGAGGTGACTTCCTTTTTTGCCATAGTATTTACCTAAACCTTCTCTATCTGCGGGAAATCGAGTTCAACCGGCGTTGCCCGGCCGAAAATCGACACCATCAGTTTTACTTTGCCGCGTTCCTGGTTGACCTCTTCTATCTTTCCGGAAAAGTGCGTAAACGGACCGTCTACAACCCGAACCGTATCTCCCTCCATGAATGCAACCTTTGGCCTCGGCTTTTCAGCCGTACCCGCAAGCTGATCCCTTATCTGCTGAACCTCGACATCCGACAAGGGCGAGGGCGCCGAGCCGCCGATAAATCCTGTTACGCGCGGCGCGTCCTTTATAGCGGCCAGAACCTTATCGTTAATATCAAGCTGGATCAACACGTAGCCTGGGAAAAGCTTGCGTGAAGAAACTTTCTGTTTGCCGCCGCGGAACTCCTTCACGTCCTCCATCGGTATGAGAACCTCGCCGAGCCGTTCGCTTATGCCGAGCATCTTGAACTGCTCCTCGAGCGCAACGCGCACCTTGGCCTCATAACCCGAGTAAGTATGGACCACATACCACTTGAGATCTTCGTTTACTGTTTTTTCTTCCTCTTCCACCATCACCTTATCAACTTCTGTATAACCTGGGACAAACCCCAGTCGATAATCGCAAGGTAAAACCCGATTATAAAAACCAAAGCTATCACCACCACCGTCACTGAAGTCGTATCCTTGCGCGTGGGCCACGAAACCTTGCGAAGCTCGTTCCTGGCTTCAGTTACAAACCTCACTCCGTTCTTTACGGGATTGGATCCCTTGCCACCCATTATCGAGCCCAATACTTTCTCCACTTTTTGGCAGGCCAGGAGGGATTCGAACCCCCAACACCCGGATTTGGAGTCCGGTGCTCTAACCGTTAGAGCTACTGGCCTAATCCTAATCCCCGAAGCCGGAATGCCGCCTAAACCTTTACTTCTTTATGCAAAGTATGCTGTCTGCAAAAACGGCAGTACTTGCTTACCTCCATCTTGGCCGTCTGGAGCTTTTTGTTCCTGCTGGCCGTATAGTTTTTTCGTTTGCACGGTTCGCACTGAAGCGCGATTGTCTCTCTCATTGTCGTTTACTCGTTTATCTCCGTAATAACTCCCGCGCCGACGGTGTGCCCGCCCTCGCG